>QHWF01000122.1 GCA_003222455.1 Acidobacteriota bacterium | reverse complement strand
CTCGAGGGCCCTGGCGGTCTGGCGGGGAGTGAAAAGCTCGTGCCCGAAGGCATCGAAGGGCGTGTCGCCCACAAAGGCAGCGTCGCGGCGATGATTCATCAACTTGTTGGCGGGCTGCGTGCAGGGATGGGTTATTGCGGCTGCGGGACGCTTGCCGCTCTGCAGCGCGAGGCAAAGCTTATCCGGATCACGCCCGCCGGGTTCCGCGAGAGCCACGTGCACGACGTGGCGATTACGAAGGAAGCTCCCAACTACCGGTCCGAGTGAGGCGCGGCGGCGGCGGCGCGAGCGACTCTCACGGCTTCGGCGTCGATCGTCGGCGGCTCCGGCTTGTCTGGATCTCCGCCATCCACGGCGACGTCCTGCCGCACAAGCTCCATTTTCATGCTACGGGGTGAGTCCCGCTCATGACGACTCCGTGGTAGTTCAAGCTAGACGGCCGGGTCGGGGAACCTGATTGTGAGCCTGCGTGCGTCGCCGTCGCCATGAGCGATGCAGACTTCGATCGCGGCATGCGGCGGGTGCGGCAGTTTCTCGGCCCATTCAATCGCGAGCACACCATCGGCGCCGATTTCCTCCAGTCCGAGATCGTCGATCTCCCGCGGGTCGTCCAGCCGAAAGAGATCCACGTGAACCAGCGGTAGTCGCCCGCCGCGATACTCCTGGACGAGCGTGAAGGTGGGACTGGTCACGTCGCGATGGTCGATGCGCAGACCTTCGGCCAATCCGCGCACGAACGCCGTCTTGCCTGCTCCGAGATCGCCGAACAGCAGCACCGCGTCGCCCGCCGACAGCGTCGCCCCGAGCTCGCGCGCGGCCGCCGCGGTTTCCGCTTCCGAGTGTGTCGTTATCGTCTTATCCGCCAATGACCAGATCGGCGTCTAGAGCGCGAACGGGCACGATCGAACGCTTCTTTGCGGCCGACGCGGCCTTTTGCGTTCCCAAGCTGCTTCACTCCCATTCGAAGGTCTCATGACGAGTCGCCCCGATCGACAACCTTCCGTCGCGCGCTCAGTTCGAGAAAGGCATCGCCGAGATGACGGGCCACGTCGCCCGCGGTCATCGAGACCTCGCTTTCATCGGCCTCGGCCAGATCGCCCGCCAGTCCGTGCAGGTACACGGCGAGCTTGCACGCCGCCTCTGCGTCCATGAGCTGCGCGAGCCACGCGCCGATCATCCCGGTGAGCACGTCGCCGGTGCCGCCGGTGGCCATCCCCGGGTTGCCCGTCGGATTGATGAAGACCTTCCTGTCGGGCGTCGCGACGAGCGTGCGATGGCCTTTGAGCACGACGTAGACATGATGGTTTGCGGCAAAGTTCCGCGCGATTTCGAGGCGGCTCGCCTGGACTTCGTCCGCCGACATGCCGACCAGTCGTCCCATCTCGCCGGGATGCGGTGTGATGATCACGTCGCGGCCCTCGCGTCCCGCCAGGCGATCCGGCGCACCGGTGAACGCGTTCAGCCCATCGGCGTCGATCACCACCGGCATCGACGCACGATCGACGATCTGCCTGACGAACTCGCGCGTGCCGCGGCCCTGACCGAGACCGGGGCCGATGGCCAGCACATCGCGCGCCAGGTCGAGCACACGCTCCACGTCCGCGGCATCGAGCCCTTCGTTGCCGGCCCGAATGACCTCGGTCATGTACTCCGGTGCCATGGCGGCGAGAGTCGATTGACACGCCGCCGGCGTCGCGATGGTCACCAGTCCCGCACCGGACCGCAGACAGCCGGTGGCGGCAAGGTGCGCGGCGCCGGTCTTCCCCGGCGAGCCGGCGACGATGAGGACGTGCCCGAAGTCGCCTTTGTGGCTGTCGGCGCTCCGTGGCGTAATCAGCTCGCGCATCGCCGAGCGCGTCAGGAGCTCGACGTGCGGGCCGTCCACGGTCTCGATCACTTCGTCCGGGATGCCGATATCCGCGATGACGATGTCGCCGGCGCGCATCTCCGCCGGCGGCAGCACCAGCGGAAGTTTCGGCGCGGCCAGCGTGATGGTGAGCGCGGCGTCGATGGACGGGCCGATCGGATCCGGCGAGTCGGCCGACAAGCCGGAGGGCAGGTCGATCGCCACCACCGGTATGTCGGACGCGTTCACGTCGGCAATGACCGACTCGATCAGTCCCGTCACCGGCCCCTTCAACCCGGTACCGAAAATCGCATCGACGATCAGCGTGCAGTCGCTCACTTCGGAAAAGTGCAGCTCCCACGCCTGGCTGTCGGCGACTTCCACGACCGTGACGCCAAGACGCCCGAGGATCTCCAGGTTGATGCGCGCATCGCCGCGCACGTCCGTGACGCGGCCGATCAGGAACACGGCCACGTCCGCGCCCCGCTGCACGAGCGTGCGTGCGATGACGAACCCGTCGCCGCCGTTGTTGCCCCGGCCGCAGAGCACCGCGATCTGGCGGTCGAGCAGGTCGGTGTACACCGCCTCCATCGCGGCGACTGCCTGGCGGCCGGCGTTCTCCATGAGGACGAGCGACGGAATACCGATCTCTTCAATCGTGCGACGATCGGCGTCGCGCATCTGGGTGGAGTTCAGGACACGCATCAGGATTAGAGAGTTCACAGAGCGGGCATGAGCTCACTGAGGATAAATCGGCCACGGAGACACCGAGACACAAGAGAATCTCTGTGTCTTTGTGTCTCTGTGGCTTATTCTCTCTGTGCTCTCCGCCTCCTCCGTGTCGATTACTCGGACGAACTCCTAGCGATTCTCTCCGGGTTTTCGGTATCTGTCCATGGTGTCCTTGGTGTTGGCTCGACCTGGCGGTCTGATGTACGCTCCTGAGCCATGGGAGCAACCGTCAACGTCAACGGGCGTGTCTTCGACCAGGAGCACGCCGTCATTTCTGTCTTCGATCATGGGTTCCTGTACGGCGAAGGCGTGTACGAAACGCTGAGGACCTACAATGGCCAGCCGTTTCTCTTCGATCGTCATATGCGGCGGCTGCGGGCGTCGGCCGGCATGGTCGCGCTGGACGTGCCGATCGGCGATGCCAAAATCGACGCCCGATTCCGTGAGACGATGCGGGCCGCCGGGTTAGGTGAATCGACCGGCCGTGAAGCCTATATTCGGATCCTCGTGACGCGCGGCATCGGCGAGCTCACCTATGATCTGGCCGCCTGCCCCAATCCGTCGATTGTCGTGATCGTCAAGTCGAACGTGGAGCCGTCGCGCGAGGCCTTCGAGCGCGGCGTCAAAGTCGCGCTCGTGCCCATCGTCCGCAATCATCCGGATACGGTGAATCCGCGCATCAAGTCGAACAATCTGCTCAACAACGCGCTTGCCATGCAGGAAGCCTTCAAACGCGGGGCGTACGAAGGCGTGATGCGGAACTACAAAGGCCAGCTTGCGGAATGCACCCAGTCGAACCTGTTCATCGTCAAGAACGGGGTCGCGATGACGCCGCCGCTCGACGCGGGACTCCTGCCGGGCATCACGCGCGAGTTTCTCTTCGAGGTCGGCGCCGACGTCGGGATCACGGTCCGGGACGCCGAGCTGCACGACGATGATCTGCTCGGTGCCGACGAAGCGTTCCTGACGAGCACGACGCGCGAAGCCGTGCCGATCGTTCAAGTGGACGATCGCACCATCGGGTCGGGGAGCCCCGGTCCCGTGACGCGGGCGATCCTCGATGGATATCGGCGAAGAGCCCAGGAGTTGACGCGAGCCGTGGCGAGGCAGACCTGAAGAAATTCAGAATTCACAATTCGGAATTTAGAATTCGTGAGCGTCGACTGGCCGGCGTCGGTGACTGCTTTCAGCAGCAGCCCGGTCAATAGCGGCATCACTGGCCACGAAGACAGGAAGACACGAAAGGAGTTGTCTTCTTCGTGCCTTCGTGCCTTCGTGCCTTCGTGGCCAATCAACGCTGCTGGTGATCCCGATGCGGCTGAAAGCGCCTCAGTGTCCTAGTGCTGTGCCGTCGACGGCGTCGGCATGGACGCGATGTAGTCCCAGTGGCGGCCGGCATTCTGCAGAATGACGGGCAGGTCCTCCGCAAGGAGGAATCCCTGATCGATCAACTCGAGAGCCGCCTTGCTCACGGCGCCGATGTACTGATCCTTGTCGCGATAGCGCTCTTCGATCGAGAGTCGCGGATCGTTGGTGCGTTTCCGTTCGGCACTCGTGCGCGCCAGCGGAATATAGGAGCCCTGCATGCTGGAGAGCTCGGTGGGTGGTCCGGAGCGCGCGTTGAACAGATTCCAGCCGGTATAGGTGGCGAGCGGAACCGCGAGCTCGGGCATGCGCACACCCGCGATGCCGTTTCCGTCGGCATCCACCTGGGGCACGAGAATCGGGAATGCGGTCCCGATTTTCGGCGGCTCGATGGTGACGACGCCGTCAGCCACGAACCGCGGTCCGTAATCGGCGCGATACGCGCGGTGAACCGCCGTCGATGTGGTTACGCCGGACAGTTTCGGAAATTTCAGTCGATCTGGTGCCACGAGCGTGCTGTCGGCCACACGCGGGTAGCGGCTCGGCGGCGGCGCCGTGCCGTTCGCGGTCCATCGATCCATGGCCAGCAACAAGGCTTTCATCGCCCAGCGATAATCGAGCGGATTGTTTTTCTGTTGACCGATCGTCTGTGCCGGCGGGAACGGCCCGGGACCGTGCTGGCCGGCGGTGAGGAGGTAAATCCTGACGTTGTCCATCAACGGCGCGTCGCTCGCACCGTCGATGGTCGTGTGGATGAGTGATGCGGCACGGCCCCAGTATTCGTATTCTGAATTCGTGTAGAAGATTTTCGGCAGCAGTTCTGGCGCGCCGGCGTGCGTGAGGAGGCCGTCGGTCACGCCCGTTTCCGGATCGCGCTGCGCAACGTCGGTGAACGGAAAGATGTCGGTCGGGTAAAAGAAGTTCAGGTACGGATGTCCGTCCCTCGAGGGTTGCGCGAACCGGTGGTTGAAGCTGCCCCGCCCGGCACCGGCGACTTGAACGATTACACCGTCGAATACCTTCCGATCCCGTTCGTCCCGGTTGAACCCGTAGTACAGGTACGTCCGAAGGAATCGCCCGCTCTGAGACACGCCGAATGCCAGCGCCCGGTTGATCGAAGCCGCAGGCATCGACCAGGCGTCGGCCGACCGGTACTTCAGCATCGAGATCACGTCCCGGATGGCCGCAGGGCCGAGGCCTACGACCGGCGGGTTCTCGGCCGTGTAGACGACTTCGTAAATCTTCCCCGGTTCGAACTTCCCCGCCATGTAGACACGCGTCGCATCCGGGGTTTTCCTGCCGTCCTGATCGCGGGCGAATCCCCACCGATCGCGCGGCACGATCCGGCGCGGTCCGTCAACGGAGTCCCGGACCGTCATCACGTTCTCCGGCGAATCCGGGTCCGCCACCGCGTACGCGAGATGGTCGCGGTCCGCAAGCGAATGATCGATCTCCTTTTCGGTGACGACGAAATCGCTCCGGACCAGACCGCGGATTGGACGACCGTTGTCCGTGGCCGTCGGCGGATACACGCGCACCAGGCCGGCTCGCTTCGGCGGATCGAACTGCCACCCGACCCAGAGCAGCGTAAACCCCTGCTTCATGAGAAATCCGTCTCCCATCTCGGCCGCCGTGCTCGGGTCGAGGCTCCCTGACGCGTGATTGAAGAAGCCGAGCATGCCCTTGCCGCCGCGATTGGAGACTTCGTAGAGCACGGCGCCGTTTCCGCGCTCGATCTGCTTCGGTTTGATCAGAAAAAAGTCGGATGAGAATTCGACCTTGCCGGCGGCGTTGCGCGGCGCCTTGTCGAGGTCGGCAACGATGCGGTTTGCCGGGACTGCCGGATCGACCGCGAAGTAGATCCTTCCCGAGATCTTCTCGTAAGAGCCGGCCGCGCCGAACGTCATGCCGGCCGCGAGATCGCCTCGCGATTGCACGTCGATGCGCACGACGTCGGCGGAAACCGGCGTCGCTGCAAGGGCAGCCAGCAGGAAGGCTTTCAACACTCCTCGCAAGGTGGTGATCATAGCGACCTCTGGCCGCTACCTTAACAGCCACGAGCCCCGACGGCAAGACTGCTGGGACGTCTCTGAGAATGGGAATCCGCGGATCCCCCGCCTCCGCGCGGTAGGTCCAGCCAGGTGTCCGAATAAACTGACGCCGCCCTTGAACGCAAAGGCCGCGAAGGCCGCTGAGAAAAATACTGTCTTTCTTTGCGTCCTTTGCGGCCTTTGCGTTCGATCGTGACGTTCGTTCTAGACAGATAATGACGGGTAACGTGAGCGTCAGGACCTATCTGCTTTCCGTTCCGGAGCGACTGCTCCGATCGATGGCCGGCCTCGGAGCTGGAATGGTCCGCGAGGTCGGCGAGGTGGCCATCCCGGCTGGAGTACGCCACAGCCAGCTGTATCACAACCTGATTGACGTGACGCTTCGCTTTCTGATCGAGCGCGTCGGCGGAGTCGATGGCGTCTATGGTGTCGAACAGACCCTGACGGAGGACTTCCTGGTCAGAAGAACCGCTGGCAACGCACTCGAATTGATCGGGATCGCGGCTTTTCGCGTGTCACCGGTCTGGGTGCTTGCCGCGCTCGCGGACGCCTGCGGCGTGGGCAGGCATCTGATCCCGGAAATTGCCGATGCGCTGGCGGCCGACGGCCTGATCGAAAAAGACGGCGCGTTTACGAGCGTCGAGCAGATCCTCGACGGCCTCGAACGAACGTCTGCACGGCTGGCCGCGACGTTCAATACACCACCGCTCGATATCCCGACGCTGCGGAAGGAGTGGGAGGCCATTCGCGCCGAAGTTCGATCGATTCCGTCCGGGCGCCTGCCCACGATCGAAACACTCCGCGAACTCTGGACCCAGCTCGCGAGCGAGTCGGCGCGCCAGCACCGATCGGTTTTTGAGATGTCGTCGATGCTCGCGCTGTCGGCTGCGGGAAAGTTTCCCGACGGCCTTCGCTGGCTCTCCTCTTCGTCACGCGTGGCCGCCAGCAGGACGACCCGGCTGTTTGCCGTGGCACTTCTCGATCATTACCGCCAGACGCTCGGCGACATCCAGCGCGTCGGGTTTGGCCGCTACGCCCTCAGGCAGATTCGTCCGTACGTTCGGGCGGCGGTCGGTCAGTTCTCGCCGGCGCGGCGAACGCTGACCCAACGACTACTCGAGCCGGGCCAGGGGCGGTCAGGGAGGTCTGGTCGATAGGGGAGGTCAAGGCGGTGCGAGTAGGTCAGGTACGGTCTAGCAAGTCGCTGAAAAGGCGCCGACCTGAAGTTAAAACTGAAGAGCCAAAACAGAAAAGTGCGATTTTCCGCCTGCTTTTAACTTTTCTGTTTTAACTTTTCACTTCAGGCTGCGTTTTTCAGCAGCCTGCTAGCCTCAGCCTAAAAGAGCCTGTGAAAAATGTCGTAATGGAGGCCTTCAAGCCTGCCGTTTCTCGCAGACCTAAAGATCTGTACTACATGAGAGGGCGATTTTCTCGCACGCCCTAAGGCGGGAACGCCCCGATTGGCCGGTCCAAGAGCCTAAAGCCTTAAGCCCAAAGCCTGCCTGTCTACTTGATCGCAAACACCCACACGGCGCCGCCCTCCGGTACGTCGGGAAACCGGCCGGGCGAAAGCCGGTTGAGACGCCCCTGCATACCGCGCGCGTCGATGCCCCAGCCTGACTGCACTGCAATGTACTGCCGGCCATCGACGCTGAACGAAGAAGGCGGGCCGGTGATTCCGGAGTTGGTGGGAAATTCCCACAACACTGCGCCGGTCGACGCGTCGAACGCGCGGAACATGCGATCGTTCGTGCCACCACTGAAAACAAGGCCGCCGCCGGTGGCGAGCATCGGTCCCCAGTTCGCAGACGAGGCGAACGTGTGGGTCCAGATTCGCTTGCCGCTGTCGACGTTCCATGCCTGCACTTCGCCGATGTGATCGGCCCCGGGCACGATCGCAAACGTGTTGGTCACGCCGGTGAACGGTCTGCCCGGTGTATAGGTGACCGGCCGGCCGATCATCGACGAGCAAAGATTCTCGTTCGCCGGAATGTAAATCATCCGTGTCTTCGGGCTGAACGCAATTGGCGGCCAGTTCTTGCCGCCCCAGTGTGAGGGACAGAAATCTGCCTCCTTGCCGGTGCCCGGGCGGCGGTCGGGATCGACGTCCGGTCTTCCCGTTTTCGGATCGAGGCCGCGGAACACGTTCTGCTTCACGAACGGCATGCCCTCGACGAAATGGATGGCGCCGCTCGTGCGCTCGAGAAACCACAGGTAGCCATCGCGCGCAACGTCGATGAGCCCGCGAATCGTTCGACCATTGCGCTGGTAGTCGACGAGGATCGGCGGCGACACTTCGTCCCAGTCCCAGGAGTCGTTCGGATCGTATTGGAAATGCCCCTTGATGCGTCCGGTCGCCACGTCAACGGCGATCGTCGACGACGTGTACAGATTGTCGCCGGGACGCTGGTCGCCTATCCAGGGACCGCCATTGCCGGTTCCCCAGAACGCAAGATTGGTGTCCGGATCATAGTTACCCGTCACCCACACTGGACCGCCGCCGGTCTTCCACTGATCGCCTTGCGGCCATGTCTCGCTGCCCGGCTCGCCTGGCGCGGGAACGGTGTAGGTCTTCCACAGCTCCTTGCCGCTGTCGAGATCGTACGCGGCCACGAAACCACGGATGCCGAGCTCGCCGCCCGACGCGCCGACCAGCACCTTGTTGTCGGCAACGAGCGGCGCGACCGACATGTAATAACCGGATTTGTTGTCCGCAACGGTAGCGGTCCATACTTCGCGGCCGGTCCTGACGTCGAGTGCGACGAGCACGGCCTCGGCCGCCGCAAAAAGCACCTTCTCGCCGGACAGCGCCACGCCGCGACTGGTGGCGTGCAGCACGATGGCATCCTCGGGCAGCGGCCGCTTGTAGCGCCACAGCAGGCCGCCCGACGCGGCGTCGATCGCGATCACCTGATTTCCAGGCGTCGCGACGAACATCACACCGCTGTTGACGATGGGAGGCGCCTCGTGCCCGTTGACGACACCGGTCGAGAACACCCACAGCGGCTGGAGTCGGGCGACGTTCGCAGGCGTGATCTGATCCAGGGGGCTGTATCCCCACCCGTTGTACGTGCGACGTACCATCAGCCAGTCGCCGTCGTCCGGATGTTTCAATCGATCCGAGCCGAGTGGCTTGTAGTGCTGCAGGATGGGCGGGACCGGTGCAGACGGCGCCGTTTGCGTCCCCGCGGGCAGCTGTGACGCGTGTGACGGCTCGCGCCCGCGAAAGGCTTCAACCCATGCAGACAGGCCGAGTGCGAGAGGCGCGGACAGGCCCGCGATCAGCAGGAGCGCACGCAACGGGAGGGTTCTGACTTGCCGCCTGTTTACGCAGACCATTATGTGTACACCATGGTTTTCACGGCACGCTCCATTTATTCACGCCGAGGCCTCTCCCGTGTCAGCCGGTGAAGTACAGGTACGCTGCGGCAATCAACAGCAGGACGAGGCCCGAAGCGGCGACGTCGCCGGCGGTCCAGCTCCGGCGCGATTCGCGCCGCTGCTCCGTCGTGACGGTCGCGAACGTCAACCCGACAAGCTGACGCTCCGCCGGCGGGCTCGTCGCGTAGCTCACGGCGATCAGCACCGCACTGGAGATCAGAAAAATCATCAGGCTGTAATACTGAAAGTAGGTGTTGTTGACAATCCAGAGCAGCGATCCCGGCGGATA
>QHWF01000871.1 GCA_003222455.1 Acidobacteriota bacterium | reverse complement strand
CGTCAAGTTTTGTCGCTAGGAGCGTGTCTGAGAACCAGCAACACGCTCCTAGTAAGCCGGCTTCGCCGGCGATAACAGCCATAATTTCGGATCACCGCGCGCGTAGCGCGCCTATTAGGAGTCCGTTTGCCATTTACTCGGACGGGCTCCTAAACTGGGCAAATGAGACTCCGCGTCGTTGCTCTGGTGACCGTCGCGTTGGCCGCGGCGCTCCCCTCCGCCGCCCAACAACTGCCGGGCATCGTCAGACCTGAGCATTACGACCTGACGTTCGTCGTCGACCTCGAACGCGAGCGCTTCGACGGAACTGAAACGATCCGCGTTCAGACGTCGGAGCCCACGACCCGCGTGGTCCTGAACGCCGTCGATCTTCAGTTGCGGGACGTGATGATTGGGTCGGGTGCGTCCGCGCAGAAAGCGGCCGTCACCAGCGATCAGTCGAACCAGACGGCAACGCTCACGGTGCCGAAGACCCTTCCGAAAGGGGCGTCGGAAATCCACGTCCGGTTCAGCGGCGTGCTGAACGATCAGCTGCGCGGCTTCTACATCAGCAAGGCCAACAACCGGAAGTACGCCGTGACGCAGTTCGAAGCGACCGACGCCCGCCGCGCCTTTCCCTGTTTCGACGAACCGGTGTACAAGGCGACGTTCGCGCTCACGGTGACGCTCGATCGCAGCGACATCGCCATCTCGAACGGCAAGGTGGTGTCGGATACGCCCGGGCCGCGCGCCGGCCAGCACACGATGACCTTCGGAACCACAGCGAAGATGTCGTCTTATCTCGTCGCGATCGCCGTCGGCGACTTTCAGTGCCTGAACGGACGCGCCGAGAACGTCCCGGTGCGGATCTGCGCGACCCCCGACAAGATGGCGCTCGGCCACATCGCGCTGGACGACGCCCTGCAGATTCTCGAGTTCTACAACGGCTATTACGCCATCAAATACCCGTTCGGCAAACTCGACGTGGTGGCCGTCCCCGACTTCGCGGCCGGCGCGATGGAGAATACCGGCGCCATTTTCTACCGCGAAGTCGATCTGCTCGCCGATTCCACGTCGGCCTCCCTCGGCGCGCGCAAGCGGATCGCAGGCGTGCTGGCTCACGAGATGGCGCATCAATGGTTCGGCGATCTGGTGACGATGCAATGGTGGGACGACCTGTGGCTGAACGAGGGGTTCGCGACCTGGATGGCGAACAAACCGCTCGCGGCCGCCCACCGCGACTGGAACATCGGTGTGGACGAAGCCGTCGAGAACCAGCGCGCGCTCGATCTCGACGCCCTGCGCTCGACGCGTCCGATCCACGCGAACGTGCAGACGCCGTCCCAGATCGACGAGATTTTCGACGCGATCACGTATGAAAAAGGCGCCTCGGTGTTGCGGATGGTCGAGAGTTACGTCGGCGAAGCGACGTTCCGCCGCGGCGTGAATGCGTACCTCGAGGCGCATGCGTACGGGAACGCGACGTCTGAAGATTTCTGGAAGGCGATCGCGGACACGTCAGGAAAGCCGGTCGAACGGATCCTGCCCACGTTCGTCAACCAGCCGGGCGTCCCGGTGATTGACGTCTCTCTCGCCTGCACCGGAAACCGGACCGCAGTCACTTTGAGTCAGCAGCGGTTCCTGGGGGGGTCCGGGTCCGGAGGGTCGGGGGGGTCGGGTCCGGAGGGCACCGCTGAACGGTGGCAGGTGCCGATTTGTATCAAGGCCGCCGGACGGTCTGCACCGGCATGCGAGGTATTGAGCGACACGTCCAGAACCATCACCCTCGACGGCCCGTGTGTCCCGTGGGTGTTTGCGAACGCGGGGGCTCACGGTTATTACCGGACCGCCCATTCGTCCGACATCCTCCGTGCGATCGCGCCGCGCGTCACCGCGGAGTTGACGCCGGCCGAGCGCTTGTCGCTCATCGGCGACGAGTGGGCCCTGGTCCGCGCCGGCCGTCACAGCATGGCGGACTACCTGACACTTGTTGCCGGGTACGGCCGCGAACAATCCAGCGGCGTGCTCGAAGAAGCGACGACCCGGCTCCGCTTCGTGCACGACTACCTCGCGACCGACGCGACCCGGCCGCCGCTCGAACGGTTCCTGCGATCGCTCTTCCGGCCACTGCTCGGCGAGGTCGGGTGAGCGGGCTCGGCACGATTGCGGAAGACACGGATCTGATTGCCGAGGCGCGCGCCGCGCTCGATCGCTCCCTCGACGGCGGTCCGCCGCTCGAGCCGACGCTGTCGGGCGCGATCGTCGAGGCCGCGGCGATGCACGGCGATGCGGCGCTGTTCGACCGATTGGCCGCCGCCGGCGATCGCGCGACGTCACCCGAAGATCGATACCGGTACCTGAACGCACTCCCCGACTTTCGCGAGCCGGGGCTAGTGGACCGTGCGCTTCAGCGTGCGCGCTCGCCGAACCTGCGCAGTCAGGACGCCGCCCTGTATCTGGCCGGGTTCTTTCCGAACCCTGCCGCGCGGGCGCGCGCCTGGTCCTTCGTCACCGCGCATTGGAAGGAGCTCGAACCGAAGATCACCATCTACGGCGGCGACACGCGGCTGATCGCTGCGCTCGGCGCCTTCTGCGATGCGCGGTCACGCGACGACATCCGGGCGTTCATCGCCGCGCACCCGCTGCCGTCCGCCGTCCGGACCCTCGATCAGACACTGGA
>QHWF01000870.1 GCA_003222455.1 Acidobacteriota bacterium | reverse complement strand
AGCGGCACCTTGATCACTTCCAGACGGAACCGCGCGGTATTCGGATCGTCGATCCCGCCGTCCGCGCATCCTGCCACCTCTTCGGCCGACCGCACGCCAGAGGTGCCCGAGACGTAGATGTACACGTTGCTGTCGTCGCTCTGATCCGTCACGACCGTGTGCGTATGCGATCCGCGGCACGTCTGCACCGTCGTCACGAGCTTCGGATGCTTGACGTCCGAGATGTCGAACACGCGAATGCCGCGCACGCGAAGCTTGCTGACCGGCTCGGGCACGCCTTCGAACCCGCAGTCCGCGCGGCTGTTGGTCGCCTCCGCGGACATGAAGAGCAGATTCCGGTAGACAGACACATCGTTCTGCGACGCCGGACAGAGATACGTCTGCATGAGCACCGGCTTCGCGGGATTGGAGATGTCGTAGATCTCGAACCCGTTGTAGTTGCCTTGAATCACGTACTTGCCCGAGAACGCCAGGTCCGAATGCGTGGCGCCGAGCACCCGTCCTCTCGGCGGCGTGGTCGAGAGCATCCGCATGTTCCACGCCGCTTGCGCCGCGTCCCACCGGCCGGCCTTGAGGCCCACGCGTGGATCGGGAGTCGGCGCAGTCGCCGACACGATGGGCGCAACCGGCGGAGGCATGACGGCTGGAGCCGGCGGCGGTGGAGGCGGCGGGTTGCCGCGCCCGCCGCGTCCGCCCGCGGACGCCGCCTCGCCTCCAGTTGGTGCAGCGGCCGACGCGTCGCCCGGAGGTGTTGCGGCCGCCGGCGGCTCTGCGGCGACGGGCGCCGGCGGAGTCGCAGGCGGCGTCGCGGCCGGCGCTGGATTGGGTTGCGGCGCGGCCGCGGGAGGCGCACTCGGGGTCACGGCGGGTGGCGCCGTTTTCGACGAGGCCGCGCACGCAGCGACGCCGAATGCGCTTCCCGCGAGCACGGACGCGACAGACAAAGCGACGATCCATTTCATGAGTGACCTGCCTCCAGCATCTTGTTCATTCGATCGATCTCAATGGACTGGTCAGCGTAGACGTCGGACGCGAACCGGAACACCGTCTCATCCTGCGCCGCGCCGTACGCCTTGAAGAGCACGTCGACCATGTCGATCGCGCCCTGATGATGCTTGATCATGCCGACAAGGAACAGGCGATCGAACTCCGGGCCGCGCGCGCGATCGAGTGCCGCCATCTCCTCGTCGGTCAGCATGCCGGGCATCAGCATGTCGTGCTCGACGCCGTTCATCGTCATCCTGTGGCGCGTCGACGTGGCGTCGGGTACGAGCTGGCCTCGATCCCGCAGCCACATCTGCATCATGGCGATCTCGTCGCGCTGGGCCACCACGATGCGCTCGCACAGAATCGCGACGTCTGTGCGCGCGCCGTGCGAGGGCGCCCAGCCTGCCATGATCACCGCCTGTGCGTGATGGGGAATCATGCCCGACATGAAATCCACGTCGGCGTCGGTGTACGGCAGTCGGCCGAGCCCGGGCGGCGTGGCATGGAGGCCACGCGCCGGCGCGCCCGCACACGCCGCGGTCGCCACGGCGAAGAGCAGGTATACGACGTTCGTGGGCCGTGACAGCGTGCTCATCTGCTCTGCGCGCGACAAATCGTAGCTCAGATCCAGCATAAAAAATCGAAGCAAGTGGCTTCGCGCGACGATGCACTCGACACGGAGGACCCGATCTCCTGCACTCGCCGGTCATTTCTGACGACCGCCTCGGCGCTTGCGCTCGTGGTTCGTTTTCTGCCTGGAGCGCCGAACAACACAATCCGCATCGGCCTGATTGGTACAGGCGGCCGGGCACGGGGACTCATCTTCGGTGGCATTTATGGTTCCACGAGGCAGGCCATCAAGGGTCCGGCTGTCGTGAAGCGCAAGAAGCTATAGTGCGGAGGTGGTATTCAATACCATCGTTCCTCCAGGGGTCACGCCATTTCTCGAGCAGCTGTACAACTCTGGCTTCACCAGGCGTGGTGGACACGTTGTCTGCACGTACTTCGACGAGAACTTTGCGATCGACGTGGCGGGCCGACGCGGTAGCATTTGTCCGCGAGGACATTCAACGACGCTGGTATGATGCGCGAAATTTCGTCAACGAGGAGAGGGTGATGAACAAGACCATGATGGCGGCAGCGCTTGCTGCGGGCGTGATGTTCGGGTACTCCGGCCGGGCGTGGACGCAGACGGATCAGAAGCTGCCGGTGGCCGGCTACGCCCCGGCGAAGGACATTCCCGGCGCCCGCGAGCTGCCGAATCCCGATGTCGACTACAAGGTCGTGTTCTCCGTGGCGGCGGTCGCGAAACCCGAAGAGATCCACCCCACGCTGAAGACCATCGCGCTGTACCTGAACACGCTCGCCCACAACGGCGTGCCGGCCGGCCATCGGCACATCGCCGCCGTGTTCCACCAGGGTGGCGGCGACGCCGTGCTCGCCGACGACGTGTACAAGGCGCGCCACAACGGCAC
>QHWF01000866.1 GCA_003222455.1 Acidobacteriota bacterium | reverse complement strand
TGTTTCGCGGTGAAGCGGAACTGCTGGCCGTGCAGCGCGAGCTCAAAACCGCGAGACAGATTCAATTGTCGCTGTTGCCTCGTGAGCCGCCGCGGGTTCGCGGCCTCGACGTGGCCGTGCGATACGTCCCGATGACCGCCGTCGCCGGCGACCTGTACGATTTCGTGGCGCTCGGCCCCTCGAGGATGGGCATCCTGGTCGCGGACGTGTGTGGCCACGGCGTACCAGCCGCGCTCATCGCTTCGATGGTCAAGCTGGCGTTTTCCACGCAGGCCGATCACGCGCACGATCCAGGCCGCGTGCTGACGATGATGAATCGGGTCTTGACGCGCCAGCTCGAACATGGCTTTGTTACCGCTGTCTACGCCGTCGTCGACACCGGCCGCGGCACCATCACGGTAGCCAATGCTGGTCACCCGCCGCTGTTGATCGGCCGCTCGAACGGGAGCGTCGAAGGGATTGACGAGCGTGGACTCATGCTCGGGTTCGAACCCGACGCATCTTACACGAATAGCGAAATCGACCTGCGCGAGGGCGATCGCGTGCTGCTTTACACGGATGGAGTGACCGAGGCGCGCAATCCGGCTGGGGAGTTCTTCGAAGACGAGCGCGTGAGACGGTGGCTCACCGCTGCCGACGGTCGCGACGCCTCTCGATTCACCGACGGCGCGTTCTGCGATCTCAGGGACTGGCGCGGCCATCCCGCTTTCGAGGACGACGTCACATTCGTCGTCGCGCGTGTTGCTGCCACTGCATGACGACGGCTGAAGACACTGCTCGCATCGACGCGCGCTGGCTTCATGGCGAAACGCCCGGATGATCGCCGAAGGGAAAGTCGTTGTGAAACGAATCGTCATCACGGCGGCTGTCTGCGCCGCTGTCGTCGCCGTACTGACTGCCGCTGACGTCAACGACTGGCCGTCGCACGATCATGATGCCGGCGGCCGGCGTTTTTCGCCGCTGACGCAGATCACGCCTGCGAACGTCGCGAAGCTGCAGGCGGCATGGACCTTCGACACCGGCGCCAGCGGCATTCAGGTGACGCCGCTCGTCGTCGGCGGCCTGATGTACGTGACCGCGGGCCGCGACATCATGGCGCTCGAGCCGGAGACGGCGAGGGTGATTTGGAGATATACCGCGCCCGCAGCCGTGAGCAGGCGCGGCGTTGCGTACTGGCCTGGGGATCGCGAGACCGCGCCGCGGCTGTTCAGCGGCGCCGGCGATCGCCTGCTCGCAGTCGACGCCGAGCGTGGGAAACCGGCGGATGGCTTCGGGGATGGCGGGTCGGTCGATCTGAAGGCCAGCGTTCGCGGCGACGTTGACGGCGGCTTCAGCCTGACATCGCCTCCAGCCATCTACCAGAACATCGTCATCACCGGCGGAAACAACGGGGAAGGATCTCCCAGCGCCGGACTCTACGGCGACATTCGCGGGTGGGATGCGCGGACCGGCAAGCTGCTGTGGTCGTTTCACACCGTCCCTCGCGCGGGCGAGCCGGGCGTCGAGACATGGAATGCCGACAGTTGGAGGAACCGCTCCGGCACCAACGTCTGGTCGTTCTTTACGATCGACACCGGGCGCGGCATCGTCTACGCGCCGCTCGGCTCGCCGACATCGGATTTCTATGGCGGCGATCGCAAAGGCGCGAACCTGTACGGCAACTCGATTGTGGCGCTCGACGCAACGACGGGAACGCTGAAATGGTACCGGCAGCTGGTTCATCACGACGTGTGGGACTACGATCTGCCGGCGGCGCCGACGCTGGTTGACGTCAAGCGGAACGGTCGCACTGTTCCCGCGGTCGCGGTCATGACGAAGATGGCGCTCCTGTTCATCTTCGACCGCGTCACCGGCGAGCCGCTCTTCGGCCTCGAGGAGCGGGCGGTTCCGCAGAGCACCGTCCCCGGCGAGGCGACGTGGCCGACGCAGCCGTTCCCGATCAAGCCCGAACCGCTTGCCCGGAACACGTTCGATCCGGACAAGGATTTCTACACGCTGACGCCGGAGCACGCCGCGTACTGCAAGGACCTGTGGAGGACGAACGCGATGTTCACGAAGGGTCCGTATACGCCGCCGGCCGTCGACGGCACGATGGTCACCTTCCCGAGCACGCTCGGCGGCGCCACGTGGAACGGGCTCTCGTACGACCCGACGCTCGGCCTGGTGTTCACGAGCGTGATGAATCTCGGTCAAGTGGCAAAAATGGTGCCGGCGACCGCGCGCGACGGCGGCGCGTCGATGTGGGTGAGGCGGACTCCGTGGGGCGGGACGATTGGCCGGTTCTGGAATCCGGAGACCCGCATTCCGTGCTCGGCGCCGCCATTCGGCGAGCTGGTGGCCGTGGACGTGAACCGCGCGGAGATTGCGTGGAAGGTTCCGCTCGGATTCGTCGAGTCGCTCAAAGCGAAGGGGTTCGCCAACACTGGCACGCTCAACGTGGGTGGGAGCATCGCGACGGCGAGCGGGCTGCTGTTCATAGGGGCGACGATCGACTGCCGGTTCCGCGCGTTCGACTCGCGCAGTGGCCGGCAACTCTGGGAGACCGAGCTCCCGGCCTGTGCGCACACGCTGCCGATCACGTTTCTCGGAAAAGATCAGCGGCAGTACGTTGTCGTCGCCGCCGGCGGCGGGGGCTATCTCGGCGCCGCTCCGGGATCGAAGATCCTCGCCTTCACGCTCCCATAGGTCGGGTGGGCCGGGGAGGTCGGGTGGGCCGGGTACGTCGGTTGGTTCGGGGTCGGGCGAGTCCGGGTCGGGCGGGTCGCGTGTGTCACAGACAAGGCACGGCGCACCTGCCGGAACCGTTCGTCAGCCGCAGCGTGTACGACGCCGGCCGAAGAGATGTGTCGCTGGGAACAACCCTCACGGTCAGCGTGCTTGCCGTGAGGACTCCTGAGAATTTCGCTGGCGGGGCCGGGTTGATGCTGATCGGGCCGACTTCGATCCGATATGTGCCGTCGGCCGCGTATGTGCCGTCAGGATGAACGGCCGGCCTTGGAAACTGACCGTGGCCGCAGCCGACGACCAGATCGCACCCTTCGTCGGTCACGGACAAGCACGCGCCATCGCCGCTCCATCGACCCGTCGGGACCACAGTCTCGCCGGGTCCGGCTGGCGTCCCCGTACACGCGCACAGCAGCAGGCACAATAGCCAACTCGCGAGAATTGTCGGCAATCCTCCCCGTTGCGGATCCATGGTCGGCTCCACCGGTGGCAAGCGCACCGGACCAGGGCTTATCTCTGTGCCAGATCAGCGTCTCACTTCCTGGCGATACCCGACAGGTGAGGGTGAATAATCGGCACCGCGATGTGAAACGACTCGAATTGCACGTCTCTGAATCCAGCGGCTGCGATGGCTGATCCCGTCTCACAGTCAGGGCGGCATCCTTCCGCGAAGCGAATCCAGATCGGCCGA
>QHWF01000865.1 GCA_003222455.1 Acidobacteriota bacterium | reverse complement strand
CGTGCCGCTGGCGGAAATCGTGCGGAGCGACTTGTACTTGCTGTCGAACTCCGCGCTCACCGTCGCGTTCACCTCGTCGGTCGGCAGGACGCGCACCCTCAGGGCGAGCGCCGAAAAATGACTCGGCTCGGTACCGGTGAACGTCGTGGAGTACCGAGGGTCGTACTGGGCGGCGCTCTCGTTCGTGTAGTACGTCTGCGAGAGCTCGACGCTGGCGATCTCGCGCGCCGTCGACAGTCCGCCGGCCGTAGTCGGACGCTTGGCGTAGATCCGGTTGTTGAGACCGTAGTTCACGTAGGTGGTGCCGCCCACGATGCCATCCGTGCCGTCGAGCCGCACGATCCGATCGAAATTGTCCACCGCCGATGTGCGGGTGATGCCGAGGACCGGTTCGATTGTGTGCTTGAATTTTTCGGCGTAGCCGTTGTCCGGCGTATTCCAGATCCGGCTGACGACCGGACCGACGAGCTGCGATTGCAGCGAAAAGAAGCGGCGGTTGACGTCGTCGTCGACGACCTTGTTGCTGACCGGATCCCGGCTGCGGCTGTAGTACGTGTCGCGCCAGCTCACCGTCGAATTCACCGTGAACCACTGCCATTTCTTGAACGGATAGCGTAACTGCGGGTTGAAGTCGTAGCGCGAAAGACTGTGATCCGTGTCGACGACGACGCCGCTCGCGTCGGCGGTTTTGCTGTCGCTCAACAGGTGCGCGAACTCGGTGCCGACTGAAAAATACAGCGGCGAGCCGAGCAGCGGGCGCTCGTTCCGCGACAACGCCACCCGCGGCCAGCCCCCGTTCAGGATCGACTGAGTTTTGCTGTAGAAGTATTCGCTGTGATCGAGCGTGCCGCTGAGCGTGTACGTGCCCCAGCCGCCAATCACGTTCCCGCCGACCGTCCGCTGGTTCCGCGACGCGTCGTAGATGTTCGTGTGGAACGTCTGCATCGTCTCGATGCTCGACCAGTAATCGACCCGCGCCCGTGCGCGCAGGTTTCCGGGGAGCAGCTGATTCGCGCTGCCGCTGATCTCGTAGCTGCGCGAGCCGGGCTGGGTCGACGTGCCGTATGTGGCTGTGTGCTGATTGAGCAGGTAGGTGCGGACGCTGCCGTCCGATCCGCCGCCCCAGTTGTAGCGATATTCACCACCGACGCCCTGGCCGACCTTCGAAAACCAGTCGTGCAGGATGGTGGCGTCCTGACTCCGATCGATCGCCCAGAAAAACGCGTTGGAGATCTGGTGGCCGCGGATCGTGGATTGCCCGTACGTGGGCAACAGAAAGCCGGTGGCGCGATTCTCACTCTTGGTCGGGTAGTACATGAGGGGGACGTACAGCATCGGCACGCCCTTGACCGCCAATACCGCCTGCTTCAATACCGTGTAGTGATCGAGATTGAGGATCACCGTATCGGCGTGAAGATCCCAGCGAGGCGTCGGCTGCACACAGGTGGAGAAGCCGCCGTTCGTAATGCGGTACTTCTTGGCCCCGAGCTTGTCGATCTTGTCGCCGAAAAAGTACACGGTGGTCGGCTGGTTGGTCGACATCTGCGGCGCCGCAATCTGGCCCGGTCGCGTCTGCTGGCGCGGCGGCTGCACGGCGGCGATGCCCCAGGCGTTGAAAAATGTCCCGAGGCGCGTCTCGGTGTTGAATTCCGCCCGCTCGGCCGAGAGCCGGTTTTCTCCCTGTGCGAACAACACGTGCCCCGTCGCCACCGCGCGATTGTCGTCGCCGTACACCACCACGTCGTCGGCAAAGACTTTCGCGTCGTTCCCGAGGTCGAGCTCGACGTGGCCGATGAAATGAATGTCTTTCTGGTCGTTCGTGAGCTCACGGCGATCGCTCGACGACGGCCGGTCTTTGATCGACGACGGCTGCGTCGAGGCGGGCGGCGGTTGCGCGGCGGCAAACTGCGAGGAACCGATGGCGATGCTGCAGATGACAGCCTGAACGAACGTCTTCAATGTCACGAGAACGGAGGGGACGGAGCGAACGGCATCACACAGAGACACAGAGAAACGGAGGTTAGTCATTTTCCTTGTACAGGTTGTCTCCGTTGCTCCGCTTCTCTGTGTAATACCGTTACCTCCGTCTCCTCGATTTCGGCTGCTCCCGCTCGCAATACGCCGTCTCCTCCGTTTCGTCACCCGGGATCGTTTTCGAAGCGTATCACGTCGCCGAGCAG
>QHWF01000864.1 GCA_003222455.1 Acidobacteriota bacterium | reverse complement strand
AGTTGAACAGATCCTGGAACCACATGCCGGCGATGAACAGGAAGTTCCACCGATCGGCGCGCCGCTTGGCAATGTCCTCGGCGGTGCGGTCGCCCTCGACCTTGCCGTAGCCGCCCGTCCGCGCTTTCTTCGTCGCGCCGAACGTCTTGTCGAATTTCTTCAACAGATCGGTGAGCTTGAAATGCGTCGGCGCGTTGAACGAATCGTAGTTGCGGATGACGGCGAGTGACATGCCGACGACCGACAGGAACTTGCCGCGTCCGGCGTCGTTCACGCACGCGACGTCTTTCGCGAGCTGTTCTGCCTTGAGGAAGGCGGTGACGGGAACGGCTTCCTTCGTTTCCTTGTCGATCATCACGGCCATGCCGACGCCGCAGTTCGGGTGGCAGCCGCACGTGAGCTGGCCCCACTGCGCGTCCGGTCCGTCGGCTCGCCGAGGCCGGTCTGCTTCTTCACGTCGTGCGCCAGGTGCGACAGCGTGTAGCGCTGCGCCTGACGCCGCTCGTCGGTGATCTCTTCGTCGCGGCCGGTGAAGCTGACCGGCTGGAACGACAGGAAGTTGATCTTCTTCGGGTTGTCGAGCGCGAACTCGATGACGCGTCCGACCTGCTCGTTGTTGACCCCGTTCACAATCGTGATGACCGGCACGATATCGACGCCGGCACTGTGCAGGTTTTCGATCGCGCGCAGCTTCACGTCGAACAGGTTGCCGACGCGCCGGTGCGAGTTCGCGGCGTTGCCGATGCCGTCGAACTGGAGGTAGGCGTAGCGTAATCCCGCGTCGGCCGCAGCCCTGGCGAAGTCGGCGCTCTTCGCGAACTCGATGCCGTTGGTGGCCGCCTGCACGCTGTTGTAGCCGACCTTGCGCGAGTGGCGGATCGCGTCGAGGAAGTACGGCGAAATCGTCGGCTCGCCCCCTGAGAACTGCACCGACATCTGGCGCTTCGGCTTGATGCTGATGGCGTTGTCGAGCACCGTCTTGATGTCGTCCCACGAGAGCTCGTGGACGAATCCGACCTGGTTCGCATCCATGAAGCACGGGTCGCACATCATGTTGCAGCGGTTGGTGAGATCGACGGTGAGCACCGATCCGCGGCCATGCTTGATCGTGCTGCTGCCGTGGTTGTGGAGCGTCTCGTCGTTGTGCGCGCGGATGTCGCGGCCGGGGAACACGTCTTCGAGGTGCTTGAAGAAGGCGGTGTCGATCGCCATCACGTCCTCGAAGTGGCCGTGAACGGGGCAGTCCTTCACCATGACGATTTTGCCGTCGCGCTCGAGGATGGTCGCTTTGATCTCGCCGACCTTTTCGTTGAGAAGGACGCTGACGTCTTTCCTGCCGTCCAGGATCTCCTGCCGCGCCTCGCGCACGCACGTCGGGCAGAGCGAGTCGGTCTCGCGCGGCCAGCCGAGCGGCGGCTTCGTTTTTTGATACGACTTGAGCAGCGGCTTGTCGGACCACGCAGGAATGAACGACGGCCTCTGTCGGATCTGGTTCAACCCGTTGAATACCACCCAGGCGCCGTTGGCGGCGATCGAGAGCCCCTTTTCGACGTACTTGATCGGCGCATGCATGTTGTCGCTCTCCTCTCCGGGGCCGGCAGGGACCCGAAAATCCTGTAAATCGTAGATGACACACCGCTTGGAAGGATGACGTTTGCAGCGAACGGGCCCGTGTCGGAGATGAACGGGCCGGAGGCGGGTTGGACGGTCGCGCATGGCCGGGCTGGTCCAGGCTGTCCGTGCAGCGCATGGAGTGGATCAACAATCACCAATCGGGCCCACTCCGTGTTCAACCGAGGAGGATGTGATGCGTTGCCTCGCTCTCGCGTTCACGTTCACCGTTGCGCTGACAGGATCGCAGCCGGCGCAACCAGTCGCTGATCCGCTTGCGTTGATCAACGGGAACGTCGTGAACGTTCGCGACGGACACATCACGCCGAACGCGACGATCGTGCTGCGATCGGGACGGATCGCGTCGATCGGATCCGCGGCCGCACCCGCCGGCGTGAAGGCGCTCGATCTCAAAGGCAAGTACGTCCTGCCGGGATTGATCGATGCGCACACGCATGCGTCCGACCTGGCCGCGTTTCGCCGCGCCCTCGAGTCCGGTGTGACGACCGTGCGCAGCGCCGGCGTATCACATTATGTGGATGTCGGATTCAACGAGCTCGTGAAGAAGGGCGCGGTCGCCGGGCCGAACGTCGTCACCGCCGGATATCACGTGCGCCCGCAGATCGCGCCGGAGGCATTCCTCGGAGACCCGCAGTACGCCGATCTCCTGTCGGGGGTGACGACGATCGACAAGATGCGGCGTGCGGTCCAGATGAACCTGTCGCACGGCGTGGACTGGATCAAGATCCTGGCGACTGAACGCGCCGGCACCGCGGATACCGATCCGCGCAAGCAGGTGTACACCGAGGAAGAAATTCGAGCGATCGTGCAGGAGGCGGCGACGAAGAACGTGCCGGTGCAGGCACACGCACACGGCGACGAGGGCGCGATGGCGGCGGTCAAGGCGGGCGTTCGCAGCATCGAGCACGGCACGTACTTGTCCGACGCGACGCTGCGGGAGATGAAGCAGCGCGGCACGTATCTCGATCCGACCTACACGACGGTCATCGATCTGCGTGAGGCCGGCGGCGACTACGACCTCGCGGCGCTCCGCATCCGCGGCGAGCACATGCTGCCGCGGCTGCGCGACACGGTCATCCGGGCGCACGAACTGGGCGTGGCTATCGTGACCGGCGGCGACACGAGCTATGGCCCCAACAGCCTGACGCGGATCGGACAGGAGATGACGCATTTCGTCGAGATCGGCTTCAAACCACTGGAGGCGATTCAGGCGGCGACGATTCGCAATGCGGAGATGCTGCGGCTCGAGAAATCGATTGGCTCAATCGAGTCCGGCTTCGAGGCGGATCTGATCGCCGTCGAGAAGAACCCGATCGACAACATCACGACGGTACAGGATCCGCTGCTCGTGATCAGCAATGGCCGGATCGCGCTGGATCGGCTCGAATTCGGCCGAAAGGCCGGGCCGCTGTGAAAGGCTTGCGTTGGGCGCACTGCAATCTAAAATAAAGAACATGTCCGTCCGGGATCTCATTATTGTAGGCGCCGGGCCGTCAGGACTGTCCGCCGCAATCGCCGCGAAAAAGCGCGGCCTCGATTATCAGGTGCTCGAGCAGGGCGTCCTCGTCAACTCGATCTACCGGTTTCCGCCGCAGATGGTCTTTTTCACCACGCCCGAGCTGCTCGAAATCGG
>QHWF01000873.1 GCA_003222455.1 Acidobacteriota bacterium | reverse complement strand
TGGACTCGAACCAGCGGCCCCGAGCTTAGAAGGCTCGTGCTCTATCCGACTGAGCTACGGGCGCACTCGTCCAATCTTAGCGGAACGCGCGTGCCGCTGTGAGGGTCGGACGCGAGTCAGCGTCAACACTCGCTCCCAGAATACTGGCGACGGTGTGCGCTTCCCGGATTCCCACTGATACACGACCGCCTTGTTCGCCGCACCGATCAATTCGGCGAGATCGTTCTGCGAGATCTTGAGCCGTCGCCGAAGTTTGCGCAGGTGGCGCCCGCAGCCGTGGGGGACGCCTGCCGGAACTTCGAAAGGGCCCGCGGCTTGGCCACTGTACCGCTTGTAGTAGGTCCGCAGAAATGCTTTCCCGCCGGCCAACGTTGAGAGGCGCAGCGGCCGGCCAAAAACCGACCGTTCCGAATACTGCACCTCGAGGCGTCCGGTCCGCGCGGCGGCCTGAAGAGTACGGACGTGTACGTTTAGCTGCGTCGCTAGAGCCGGCAGCGTGAGTGGCTGTTGGTCACGGATGGCCTCCGCCGCAGCGGCTTTGGCCTTGTCCAGCACCGCACTTGGAGTTGGGCGTAGGCCGCTGTCCCACATCCGGAGCGTGTTGCGCGGAACACTCAGAACGCCGGCGAGCTCACCCTGCGATAGCCCTAGCTGCCGCCGACAGAAACGCAGCTCCGTCACGCGTTCACCATGCCATTTGGTCGGCGTAGAAGTGAACTGGTTATTGCCGTTGGGAGCGGCAGGTCCTAGACAGCCGACGTGCGACAGTGAGGAGATCGCAAATTTTGGCGACAATTCGCGAAAGTGATCAGACGCTGAACATCCGAGCGCGTCGCTCGAGATCACCCTCGAAAAGTGGCCACATTCTCGCGATGTTGCCGTACGCCGATACGACCTCCTTGTTAGAAGGCCGGTGCTCTATCCACCTGAGCTACGGGCGCACATCGGTGCAAGTGTCAGTGTAACTTGGGCACGAACGTATCGAGGGTGACCGCCGCTCCGGGTTCACGTGCGGCGAGGAGCCGGCCCGACATGCCTTCGCTTCTTGAGCCTCACGCTCCTCACGGGCCAGTCGATCGGCCCGGCGCTCGAACGTCCCGGCATCGCACGTCAGCGGAATCGTTCGAGGTGAACAGAACAAGAATCGGCGCCTGAAACGGGGTAAACCCAGGAAGATCGGACAACAAGTCCCTCGTTGCTCCGACTTCGTGTGTCGACGTGTGACGCTGCGTGAAGCAGAGCGCAGGCACGGGCGTTGAATCGTGGAGCAACAACGGACATTCAGGAGCAAACGTATGGCTATCCGAGTGGGACTGCTCAAGGGTGCCAACCCAGAGCGCTTTGTATTCGTTGACGACGCGGACAACTTGCCGGTCGGGCCGTCCATGCGCGAAGCGGAGTTTCGCGTTTTCCTCTTGCGGTGCGGCATGTCGCCGTTGGAAGTGGCCCGGCTTCTCGCCGGCACCCGCCGCGATGGGAGTGTGAGATGAGCACTACCCCCAAAGACCGGTCCCCGCTGCGTTGGAACGTGCCGCCGCCGCCCCGGTGGCGACCGCAGCCCGGCGAATTGCTGTTCGCCTTCCGGCGGGCTCGTGATCGCGCCGCGATGTCTTGTGCACTCCGCTTTCACGGCCAGGCGTACGGCTGGGAAGCGCAGTTCTTCGAACGCGAGAACTTTCTGTGCGGCCGCGGCGGCTTCACGACGCGAGCGCTCGCGATCCAGTGGGCCGAGCGGGAGCGAGACACGTTACAGCACGCGTAGGCCGTGCACAACACCATCCGCGTCGCATGTTCCCGGCCACCAGCTCACGCCGGGTCATGCGCTCGCCGCTGGCGATCGCCGCCAAGTCGTGTCGGAGCGTCGGCGGCAGCCAGGAAAATCCGTTCGTCGGTCGTCCTGCCTTTAGGTGTGCACGCTGCCGCCTCGGAGCTCCGTCCCCGTCCGCTTCACTACAGGTTTTTCAAATCCACAGGGGGAGTCTCAGAGACGATCGCCTGTTCGAAGACCCGGACTCGGTCGGCGTCGAATCTTGGCGTCGATTCCTCGCCCCACCCACGCCAGCCGCAGCCCTGGCAGCGATGCGGTCTCATGATCGTAAAGGTCTTACGCCATGACTCCCATAGGTGCCGCGTTTGAGACCGCCGGATCGAAGCCGATTTGCATTTCGGACATTGCGGCATAATTAACACCCTGTATCGATAATGGCCCCCCGCTGCCTGGCCATGCCTGTTTGTGACGCGTTCAGTATCGCGAAAATCAAAACCGGCCGGAAGAGGCATTTGCCTCAATTTCATCGGACTGAACAGCCGGTTTGTACGGGACGAGTGTCCCGACGGATCGTAACGTCGCCGTTGGTGGCCGGCACTGGCCGCAGCGACGATGCACAAAAGATCTCGCCCTGGCGCCGAACCGAGTATTTTCTAGACGCTCGACAACAGATCGAGCTCGCCGGTGCTGTCGCCGAACCTCTCCAGGTTCACACCGAACTTGTCCATCAGGCTCAACGACAGATTCGCCAACGGGGTGCCCTTCGGATACTTGAGGTGACGATTGCCCCTTAACTGCTGGTCGCGCCCGCCCACGACCACCACCGGGACATCAAAGTTGTTGTGAGTGTTGCCGTCGCTCATGCCGCTGCCATAAAGCACGATGGCGTGATCCAGTAGCGTCCCGTCACCATCGGCGGTCGCCTGCAGCTTCTTCAGGAAGTAGGCGAGTGTTTCCACATGATAGGTATTCAGCTTCGAGAACGCCGCCATCTTGTCCGGATTGTTGCCATGATGCGACATGGCATGGTGTGCCTCAGGCAGCCCGATCTCGGAATACGAGCGGTTGACATTTTCACGCGCCATCAGGAACGAACAGACCCGAGTGATATCCGCCTGGAACGCCAGCACCTGTAAATCGAACATCAGCTCGGCATATTCTTTGAACGTCTCCGGCACGCCGACCGGCCGCTCCGGTACCGCCCAATCCGTGTTGTAGGATTCGCTCTTCGCGATGCGCTGCTCCACCTCGCGGATCGCATCGAGATATTCACCGAGCTTGACGCCGTCGCGCACTCCAACCTTCCTGCGCAGGTGCGAGATCTCTTGCGTCAGACCATCGAGAATACTGCGGTCTTCCCGGCTGCGGGCGACGCGCGCTTCGGCCGTGTCCCCGCTGCCAAACAGCCGTTCGAAGACAAAGCGTGGATTGGTTTCCGCCGGCAGCGGCATCGTCGGGGTCTTCCACGACATCGAGTTCATGTACGCGCAGGCGTACCCGTGGTCACAGGCGCCGACGACGTCGTTCCGGTCGACGGCCAGTTCCAGCGACGAGAGCTTCGAGTCGCGGCAGATCGCCTGGGCGATCATTTGATCCATCGTCGTGCCGGCCTGCACGTCGGCGCCCTCGGTCTGCTTCGGGTGCACACAGCTCATGAATGCCGGCGCTGCCCGTGGATGCTGCCCCCCGGAGTCGCCCTGGTCCGTCGCCGGAAAGTTATCCAGCCCGGTGAAGACGATCGTCCGATCGCGAAAGGCCTCGAGCGGCTTCAAGATCGGCGAGAAGGCGAAATCAGCGCCTTCCGTGGCCGGGCGCCAGTCGTTCATGTTGGCGCCGTTCCCGCAGTAGACGGCCGCGAATCGAGGTGCCGCTTTGGACGTCTTTGACTGGGCCGACATCGCCGGCACCATCGCATCGAGGAGCGGCAACGCCAGGGTGGCGCCCATTCCGCGGATGAACGTCCGCCGCGGCAGCGCTATCTTCGTGATCACCATTCGAATTCTCCCGCTCTACAGGGAACACCACAATCGAACGCAGAGGCCGCAAAGGACGCAAAGAAAGACAGTATTTCTCAGCGGCCTTCGCGGCCTTTGCGTTCAACGGTGGCGTTAGCTACCCGGACACGCTCCTAGTTCGCACGCTCATACATTCTCATTTGAAACGGTGTGCTCGTGACGATGCCCTGGATCAGTGACGCAAAGGCGTAGTGCGCGCGTGCGGCGTCTCGCTTGATTCGACGGACGGCCGGCGCATCGGCCGCTTC
>QHWF01000872.1 GCA_003222455.1 Acidobacteriota bacterium | reverse complement strand
CGGCCACGGGGACCTATAGCGACAGTACGACGCAGGACTTGACGACCCAGGTGACCTGGAGCTCTTCGAACACCGCTTTTGCGACGATCGACAGTGCGGGCCTGGCGACATCGGTTGCGGCCGGTATGACCACGATCACGGCCACCTTGGGAGGTGTCTCAGGGAGTACCACGCTGACCGTGACGGCCGCGACCCTGTCAACGATTGACGTGACGCCGACGGATCCGAGCATTGCGAACGGGACGACACAGCAATTCACGGCGACGGGGACCTATAGCGACTTCACGACGCAGGATCTGACGACCCAGGTGACCTGGAGTTCGTCCAGCACTGCTGTGTCGACGATCAGCAACGCGGGTGGATCGCAAGGTTTGGCGACATCGGTTGCGGCCGGCGGCCCCATCACGATCACGGCTACTTTGGGACTCGTCTCCGGAAACACCACGCTGACCGTGACGGCCGCGACCCTGACCTCGATTGCCGTGACGCCGACGAATCCGAGCATCGCGAACGGGACGACCCGGCAATTCACGGCGACGGGGACCTTTAGCGACAGTACGACGCAGGATCTCACGACCCAGGTGACCTGGAGTTCGTCGGCCACCGGCGTGGCGACGATCAGTAACGCTGGAGGGTCCCAAGGGCTGGCCAGCTCGGTGGCTGTGGGCTCCACCACGATCACGGCTACTTTGGGACTTGTCTCCGGAAACACCACGCTGACCGTGACGGCCGCGACCCTGTCAACGATTGCGGTAACCCCGGTTAACCCCAGCCTCCCGCTGGGACTGACCCGGCAATTCACGGCGACGGGGACCTTTAGCGACAGTACGATGCAGGATCTCACGACCCAGGTGACCTGGAGTTCGTCCAGCCCCGGCGTGGCGACGATCAGCAATGCGAGCGGGTCAAAGGGCCTGGCGACATCGGTTGCGGCCGGTACGACCATAATCACGGCCACGCTGGGGAGCGTCTCAGGAAACACCACGCTGACCGTAAATACAGTAACCCTCGTCTCAATTACAGTGACGCCGGCCACTCCGACCCTTACGAAGGGGACGACCCGGCAATTCACGGCCACGGGGACCTATAGTGATTCCAGCGCCCAGAACTTGACGGCCTCGGTGACCTGGAGTTCGTCCACGCCCTCCGTGGTGAGTATCAGCAATGCAGGCGGGTCAAAGGGCTTGGCAAAGGCCAAGAGAAAAGGCACGGTTACGATCACGGCCACGCTGGGAAGCATTTCTGGGAGCACCTCGGTGACAGTACCGTGACAACGGTTCTTTGACCCTTTTTTTAATCTGCCTCGAGTTGCGGCAGATCCACATATCCGATCTGGCAGCCATATCCCTCATCGTGCATCTGCCGCAACGCCGTATCGGCGATCTGCCCCATTAGTGCATACACGCGCCGCCGTCGACGACCAGCGTCTGCCCGGTGATGAAATCGCTCTCGGGCGAGGCGAAGAAAACGATCGCGCCGACGATATCCTCCGGCTTCTGGACGCGCTGTAGCGCGCGCTCCCCGGCCGCCGCCGAGCGCATTTTGACGATGCTCTCGTCGGGGTTCTCCTCGGAGAGCGTGCTGCCCGGCGCGACGCAGTTGACGCAGATGCCGTGTTGCCCGAGCTCGCGCGCGAGCGTGCGCGTGAATCCCAGCACGCCCGCCTTCGAGGTGACGTAGTGGATACGGCTCGCCGAGCCCTTCAGCGCCGTGCCCGAGCTGATGTTGATGATCTTGCCGTAGCCGCGGGCCCGCATGTGCGGCACCGCGGCGCGCGAGGCGAGCCACATGCCGCGCAGGTTGACCGCCATCATCCGGTCCCATTCCTCGATCTCGATCTCGTCGAAAGGCGAGCGCGACATCGGCACGGTGGCGAAGATCGCGGCGTTGTTCACGAGGATGTCGATTCGCCCGAACGACACTAGCGTGCGCTCGACCATTGCCGCGACGCTCGCGGGGTCGGCGACGTCGGTGCGCACCGCGATCGCCTCGAACCCCCGGCTCTTCAAGTCCGCGGCGACGGTCCCGGCGGCGATGGCGTCGATCTCGGCGACCACGACCTTCGCGCCTTCTCCCGCCAATCCGAGCGCGTAGGCCTTGCCGATTCCGTGCCCGCCGCCCGTGACGATCGCCACCTTTCCCGCCAAACGACCCGTCATGCTCCACTCCTCTCCGGGACGCACGCTCAATGCGTCGCTTTTCGGCTCATATAGTGCCGCGCGATCTCCGCCCCGGTCGCGCGCCACACGCCTTCGCGCCGCAGGATATGCTCGAGCGCCGCGTCGAGCGCGCCGATGCGGTGGGGCACGCCGCTCAGATACGGATGCAGGGCGATCGCCATGACGCGACCCGACTCGGCGCCTTCTTCGTAGAGAACGTCGAATTGCCGGACGATCATGTCGCGGAATTCCTCGGCCGTGCGGTTGCGTTTCTCGAACGCCGGCTTGTCGTTGATCTCGGTGCTGTAGGGCACGGACACGAGCCGCCGTCCGCTCTCGAGCCGCATCATGTAAGGCTGGTCGTCGTTCACCCAGTCACAGACGTACTCGCAGCCTTCGGCGGCGAGGAATTCGAGCGTGTCCCAGGTTTCCTGG
>QHWF01000862.1 GCA_003222455.1 Acidobacteriota bacterium | reverse complement strand
TCGCGAACGGCCTCGCCCGCGGCGTACCGGCGCCGTTGGCGACCGATGTCATTCCAGCCGCAGAAACTTTCCCGCACTGCCAGATGGAGCGGGCGGGACGCAGCGATCACTTCAAGGACAAATAGGGAGCCGAACATGCTATGCAAACCTCTCAAAGCGCTTCGCACACCGCTCGCCGCATGCCTCGCGGCGGCGTTCGCCGCCTGGGGACCGTCGGCCGACGCGCGCGTGACCAGGATCATCATCGACCGCCCCGCGACGCCCCTCGCTCAAGGGCCGACCGAGCCGATCGCCTATGAAACCATTACGGGACGCGCCTTCGGCGAGCTCGACCCGATGGACTCGCACAACTCGATCATCACGGACATCACGCTCGCGCCGAGAAACGGGAACGGCATGGTCGAGTACATCGCCTCGTTCTTCATCGTCAAGCCGGTCGACATGTCGAAGTCGAGCCGACTGATGTGGCACGACGTGCCGAACCGCGGCGGCCGCATCACCATCTCGAGCGACCTGCGCACGCAGGGCGATATCGGCTTGAGCAGTGCCTGGCAGGGTGACAATGCGGGCGCCTCCGATGCGTCGCCCGCCACTAGGGTTCCTGCCGATGCGGCGTCACCTACGCCCGTCGCGCCCAGCACCAACGAGTGGGTGAAGGTCCCCGTGCTCACCGGCGTCACTGGCATGATCCTCGGCCGCATCATCAACCGCAGCGGCATGAACGGCCAGCCGCTGAACGTCATGGGCAACCCGATTCCATACTTCCCCGCCGCCGACCAATCGGGTGCTACGCTGACCACGCACACCAAGGAGACGGTCAACGGCCAGATCACCGTCGGCGAGGTGATCCCGAACAGCGACTGGAAGTTCTGTGCTGCGGGCCAAACGTTCGCGACGGCAACGCCGCCCACGACCTTGCCGGTCAACCTGTGCCTCAAGAACGGCTACGACGCGACCAGGCTCTACCAGCTCGTGTACAACGCGAAGGATCCGTACGTGCTAGGCGCCGGCACTGCGGCGTTCCGCGATGTCGGCTCGTTCTTCAGGTATGCCAGCGCAGCGGAAGGCAACATGCTCGCCGGCAAGATCGACAAGGCGATCATCCGCGGCTCGTCGCAGTCGGGCAACTTCACTCGGCACCTCATCTTCCTCGGCATGAACGAGGACGAGGCGGGGCGCATCGTGCACGACGGCGCCTGGCCGCTCATCGCCGGGCGGCGCGTGGCGAACAACTCGAGGTGGGGCATGCCCGACGGCGTGCTCGAGCTCTACCAGATGGGCAGCGAAGGACCGCAATGGTGGCACAGCTTCCCGGACCGCACGCGCAACATCCATCCGGGCGGCATCCTCGACCGCTGCAACATCACGCACACCTGCCCGAAGATCATCGAGACCTTCGGCGGCGCGGAAGTGTTCGCGCTGAAGATGACGCCCTCGTGGGTCGGTACTGATCCGAAGAACGACATCCCGGTGCCTGACAACGTGCGGCGCTACTACCTGCCGAGCTCGACGCACGGCGGCGGCAACGGTGCGATGACGCAGAGCCCGTCTCCGACGGGCGCGGGCTGCCCCGGCAACAACTGGGGCACCGGCGTCCTGCGCGCAAATCCGGTGCCGGCGACGGCGCTCGTGAACCGCATGCGCGTCGCGTTACGCGAGTGGGTGCTGAACGGCACCGAGCCGCCGCCCAGCGTGTGGCCGCGGATGAGCGGCGCGAACGCCGCGCGCACGCTCGTCGAGGGTAACAAGACAGCGATGGGCTTCCCGAGCGGGATCCCGCAGATAAAAGACTGGGATTCGGTCTTCCTGCCGGAAAACTTCGCGTTCCCGATCCTCGATTACGACTGGGGTGCCGACTACGATCACTTCAATGCGAGCGGCAACCCGACCAACGTGCCGCCGCCGATCGGCCCCGTGGTCAAGGTGATGGTGCCGAAGGTCGATGCCGACGGCAACGAGCTCGGCGGCGTGCCCACCGTGCTGCGCGATGCACCGCTGGGCACCTACCTCGGCTGGAACATCACCTCCAGCGGCTTCCACGCCGGCCAGGTGTGCAACTACGTCGGTGGCATGGTGCCCTTCGCCATCAAGAAAGCGGACCGCCAGGCCGGCGATCCGCGCCCCTCGCTCGAGGAGCGCTATGGCACGCACAAGGGCTACGTCGACGCAGTGAAAGCGGCGGCGAGCAACGCGGCCTGCCAGGGCTATCTGCTGGCGGGTTGCCGACCGGCTTTGGCGACGACTGGGTTGCGCTCGTGCAGCAAGCAGCGGACAGCGACGTGCTGTGTAACGACTATCGGCTGGTGTCGACGAACCCCGACGTTCGGAAGTGCTTTGACTCGAACGGCGTGAACATTCCTTAGTAAGTATTTTCGTAACATCGGGGCGGCCGCGAGGCCGCCCTTTTTTTGTGCCTTGTGGCCAATAAGCCAGCGCAAATGACAGCTGCGGTTCATGAGTTGTGCTCGTCAATCCATAGCCACTTTTCATTTATCCCGCGCGCCGGCGCTGCTAGATTGGCCCCGACTTCGACCGCAGCGAAGCCTCCGGCGCCCCACCAACGTGCCGCCGCCGATCGTGCACGTGATCCCGTTGATGGTGCCGCGCGTCGATGCCGACGGCAACGAGCTCGGCGGCGTGCCGACCGTGCTGCGCGATGCGCCGCTCGGCACCTATCTCGGCTGGAACATCACCGCCGGGCCGGG
>QHWF01000861.1 GCA_003222455.1 Acidobacteriota bacterium | reverse complement strand
ACACGTAGATGGTGTTCAGCACGTTCGTCAGGCCGCCCTGCGGTTTGAACGGGAAAGATGCCGCGCAGGTACGCTTTGGCGCCCTGCGGCTCGGCGCCGTCGCTCCCTTCCGCGCGCATCTTGTCGATTTCCTTGAACACCTCGGTCAGCGTGGCGCCGGTCACGTCGTTGCGCACGTCGGCGCTGAACCGGTAGAAGCCGGCGGCGGCAAAGCCGGTCAGCGACGAACCGGGTGAATAGGTGTAGCCCTTTTCCTCCCGGATGTTCCGCACGATACGCGAGTTGAACGCGCCGCCGTAAATCGCGTTCGCCACCGTGAGCTCGAACCATCGCGGATCGCCCCGCTTGATCGCGAGGTTGCCGACACTCATCGACGACTGAATGCTGTTGGGCCGCTGGACGAAAAAGACCTGCCGTCCGGTGCTGGCGGGAGGGGCCGGAAACGCCGGCTTCGGCACCTCGCCGCGGGTCCAGCCGCCGAATGACTTCTCGGCAATCGACATGATGGCGTCGGGCTGCACGTCGCCGACCACGATCAGCAACGCATTGTTCGGCCGATAGTGTGCCCGGTGGAACGCTTCGATCCGGGGGCGTTCAATGGCCTGCAGCGTCGCTTCGGTCTCGCTCGTCCGGGCGTACGGATGATTCCCGAACAGCGCCCGCCGGAACTGCCGGTTCGAGAGAAATTGCGGCGACGCCTTCTGCTGCATCACGTTCTGCAGCCGCTGCTGCTTCAGAATCGCGATCTCGTCGGCCGGCAGCGTCGGGTTCACCGCCACGTCGGCCACGAGATCGATGAGCTGCGGCGCGAACTCCGACAGGCCGCGGACGCTCAGCGAGGAGAAATCCTGCGAGACCGTCGCGGAGAGCGAGCCGCCCATCCCGAACACCTGCCCGCGAATCTCTTTGCTCGTCCGGCGCTTCGTGC
>QHWF01000860.1 GCA_003222455.1 Acidobacteriota bacterium | reverse complement strand
GTCCGATTCGCTGGAACGAGATACTTCCGGGCGGCATCACGAACGTCGGTCGCCGTGATCTTTTCGAGCTCGGCCAGGATGGTGTTGATTCGGTTCGGATCGTCGTCGTACAACGTGAGCGCGGCAAGCAGGTCGGCGCGCCCGAAGCCGGGAATGGCGCCACCCTCGAGACTCTCGAGGAACGACGATCGGAAATTGACTTTCGCCTGCTTCAGCTCGTCGTCCGTGATGCCGTGTTCCTGGACCGCCGCGATGACCTTGTCCACCACCTTCAACACGTCGGCGCCCTTGATATCCGGTCGATAGTCGACGCGAAACGTGTACAGCATCGGCCCGTTGTAATCGAAGTTGTTGCCGAGGCCGTAGTTGAAGCCGCCGGTGACGTTCGAGGCGATCTGGTTTTCCTTGATCAGCGCCTGATACAACTTCGCGCTTTCGTCGCTGACCAGCAGCGGGTCGAGCAGCGACAGCGCGAAGAACTCGCGCGACATGCGCTCGGGAAGGTGATAGCCGAACGCCAGCGCCGGCGTTCGTGCCAGCTTGTCGCCTTCGGTGAAGCTCTTTTCGGTGGTCTGCGGCGGCTCGGAGATGTCGACCTTCGGCGGCAGCGGTCGCGACGGAATGTCGCCGAACTGCTTCTGGGCCAGCTTCATCACCTCGTCGACCGTCGCGTCTCCACTGACCACCAGCACCGCGTTGTTCGGCGCGTAATAGGTATCGAAGAACTTCTTCACGTCCTCCAGCGTCGCGGCCTGCAGATCGGAGAGGTCGCCGTAGAAGTTGTGGGCATTGAACCAGTTCGTGTTCGCTTTCTGCGGCAGGCCAAGCCATTCGAACGCGCCGTAGGGCTGGTTCAGCACGTTCACCCGGACTTCCTCGCTCACGACGTCCTGCTGGTTCTTCAGGTTGTCCGGCGTGATCTTCAGCGACCGCATGCGGTCGGCTTCGAGCCACATGGCGAGCTCGAGCGCGTTGGACGGCATGACCTCGAAATAATTGGTGTGATCGAACCGCGTCGAGCCGTTCAGGACGCCGCCGTTCTCGTTCACGATCCGGACGTGTTCGAATTTGGCCACATGTTCGGAGCCTTGAAACATCAGGT
>QHWF01000121.1 GCA_003222455.1 Acidobacteriota bacterium | reverse complement strand
AAGCGCTATTTAAGGAAGAGCTGCGGGGCCATCGCCTGCTCAAGAATCGCTCGCTGTGGCGGCATTTCGTCACCGTGCGGAACAATGCCTGGTCGTACAGCAACGTGGTGCTGGTAGGCGACGCGGCCCACACCGCGCATTTCTCGGTGGGCTCGGGGACCAAGCTCGCGATCGAGGATGCGATCGCGCTGGCCGGCGCCGTGCGGCGTGACCCGGACGTGCGCACCGCGCTCTCCGAGTACGAGGCCGAGCGGCGGCCGGCGGTGGAGAGCCTGCAGCGCGCGGCGCAGGTGAGCCTGCAGTGGTTCGAGGACACCGAGCGTTATATGAGCCTCGAGCTGCCGCAGTTTGCTTTCAATCTACTGACGCGCTCCCTGCGGATTACGCATGACAATCTGAAAGTCCGTGATCCACAGTTTGTCGCGAAGATTGATCACTGGTATGCAGAGCAAGCGGAGCAGCAGTCCGGCGTACGGCGTACGGCGCACGGCGCACCTCCACCCATGTTCACGCCATTCAAATTGCGCGACCTGGTCTTGAGCAATCGGGTCGTGGTGAGTCCGATGTGCCAGTACGTCGCCGAGGACGGCATGCCGAACGAGTGGCACCTCGTGCACCTCGGCAGCCGGGCGATCGGGGGCGCGGGGCTCGTGTTCACCGAGATGACCGATGTGTCGCGGGCGGGCCGGATTTCCCCGGGCTGCACCGGGATGTACAAGCCAGAACATGTAAAGGCGTGGAAAAGAATCGTCGAATTTATTCGTCTAAATACTTCGTCGAAAATCGGCATACAACTCGGCCACGCCGGCCGCAAGGCGTCCACCCAGCGGATGTGGGAGGGGATGGACGAGCCCCTGCCGGACGGCAACTGGCCGATCATTTCGGCCTCGCCCCTCCCCTACTTCCCGTATAGCCAGGTACCGAAGGAGATGACGCGCGCCGACATGGACGAGGTGAAGTCCGACTTCGTGCGGGCGGCGCAGATGTCGCATGACGCGGGATTTGATCTGCTCGAGCTGCATTTCGCCCACGGGTACCTGCTCGCGAGCTTCATCTCGCCGCTCACGAACCAGCGCACCGATGCGTATGGCGGCTCGCTCGAGAACCGGATGCGCTTTCCGCTCGAGGTGTTCGACGCGGTGCGCGGCGCGTGGCCCGATCACAAACCGATGTCGGTCCGGATTTCGGCGGTCGATTGGGCGCCGGGGGGGATGCAGCCGGCCGATGCGGTCGAAGTCGCGCGGCTGCTGAAGCAGCACGGGTGCGACATCACCGATGTGTCCGCGGGGCAGACCGTCGCCGACGCGAAGCCGCAATACGGTCGCCAGTTTCAGACGCCATTCGCCGACCGGATTCGCCACGAGGTGGGGATCGCGACCATGGCCGTCGGCAACATCTCGTCGTATCAGGACGTGAACACGATTCTCGCGGCAGGCCGTGCCGATCTGTGTGTGTTGGCTCGCGCCCATCTCTGGGATCCCTACTGGACCCGCCATGCCGCCTACGAACAGGGCTATCCGCTTGCCTGGCCGGATCCGTACGCGACCTTGAACCGGTATAAGCCGCGAACCTAGAGCAGTCGGGAGTCAGGAGTCAGGATCTGAGCAGGATTCCCTGGCTCCCGACTCCAGACTCCCGATTCCGGGATAAACATGACCGTCACGTATTCGAGTTACCTGAAGCTCGATGAGCTCCTCTCTCTCCAGGCCCCCCGTCCGGGCGAGCTCGAGCATGACGAGACCCTGTTCGTCATCATCCATCAGGTCTACGAGCTGTGGTTCAAGGAGGTGCTGCACGAGTTCGATTATCTGCAGAAGCTGCTGCGCTCGAACGACACGCCACTCGCCGCCGCCACGCTCAAGCGCATTCTGACGATTTTGAAGACGTTGGTCGCGCAGATCGATGTGCTCGAAACGATCACGCCGCTCAACTTCCTCGCGTTCCGCGATCGGCTGGAGTCGGGCAGCGGCTTTCAGTCACATCAGTTCAGAGAAATCGAGTTTCTCCTCGGCAAAAAGGGGCGGCCGTCGTTCGAGCGCTATCCCGAGGGCAGCGAGAATCGCCAGCGCGTCGAGCGCCGGCTCACCCAGCCGACGCTGTGGGATGCGTTCCTTCATTATCTCGCGGCCAACGAATACCGAGTACCGAAGACCTTGCTTGAGAGAGATTACAGCAAGGCCTGCGAACCGTCGCCCGAGGTGCAGCGCATTCTGGTAGCGGTTTACAAGAAGAATCCGGCCGTCGCACAAATCGCCGAGCGGCTGGTGGATCTGGATGAAGGCTTTATGGAGTGGAGGTACCGGCATGTGAAGATGGTGCAGCGCACGATCGGGACGAAGACTGGGACGGGCGGGTCCGCCGGCGCGGAGTATCTGTTGACTACTCTGAATCAGCCCGCGTTTCCGGATTTGTGGGCCATTCGAGCTGAGTTGTGACGCCGGCGGAGGGCGGCGAAGGGGCGGCGAGGGGCGGCAAAGGCATGATCGATCCCGAAAAGCTTGCAAAGCACTACACTCGTTTTCGCGTCACCGAACGGATTCTACTTACGGGTCATTCGCATCAAGCGTGGCCTGATGTCGCCTTCGAGGCACAGCAGCAGGCGTGGCTCGATGCGGCCGAGCTGGTGGACGACGTGTGGGACAAGGCATTCGAGAAGGCCAACGAGGTGCGGCGCGGGTTTGCGCGCCTGCTCGATGACTCGCCCGATCGGATCGCGCTCGCGCCGAACACGCACGAGCTGGTGGTGCGGTTCCTGTCGGCCCTTCCTTTAAAGAAGCGGCCCAGGCTGATCACCACGGATGGCGAGTTTCATACAATTCGCCGCCAGCTGGATCGTTTGGCCGAGGAAGGCATCGAGGTTGTGAAGGTTGCGGCCGACCCGGCGCCAACATTGGCGGAGCGGCTGGCGCAGCGAGTCGATGATCGCACCGCCGCGGTGCTTGTCTCGGCGGTGCTGTACACGAACGCCCACATCGTGCCCAACCTCATGGCCACGCTCAGGACCTGCGAGCAGTTGGGGGCGGAATTGTTAGTGGACGCCTACCACGCACTCAACGTGATTCCGTTTTCGCTGCGCGTGGAAGGCCTGGAGGGGGCGTACGTCGTGGGCGGCGGTTACAAGTACTGCCAGCTCGGACCGGGAAATGCGTTTCTCCGCTTCCCCGCCGACACGACGCTCCGGCCGGTGGTAACGGGGTGGTTCAGCGAGTTCACCGATCTCAGCAGGGCGCCGAGTGGGCGCGTGGAGTATGGGCCGGGGCCGGCGCGGTTTGCAGGGGCGACGTACGACTTCACGAGCCATTACAGAGGGGCGGCAGTGTTTCGGTTTTTCGAGGAGCAAGGCCTGACGCCCGAGAAGCTCCGTGAGCTGAACAAGCATCAAGTTGGGATGCTCGCGAAGGGCCTCGGCGTGGAGCTCACGCCGTCGAAAACCGCAATAGGCGGATTCTTGGCGCTCAGACGTCCAGATGCGAATCGCCTCAAGCAAGAGCTCCGAAAGAAGGGGGTCTGGTCGGATCATCGCGGCGAGAGCCTGCGGCTGGGGCCGGCGCCGTATGTCACGGATGCGCAGATTCGCATGGCGATAGCGTACACCTGACATACGACTGTCCGGGGAGACTCGAAAACCGCCGCGGAAGTCCTATGCAATTCGCGTCGTGCGAGATAGGAAGGCGGGCTATGCACCAGGCGCGACGTGATTTCGGTTTAGCGCGCCGTTCCATCGACGCGGCGCGGGGGCGCATCACGAGCGGCTCCGAGAGTGGACCGTACAGAACCGACTAAAGAAGCGGGCCAGCGGACGGCAGATCGCTAAGTCATCGTGGGAGGGGTCCGTCTAAAAAGGGTCACCCCACGACCATCACAGGGAGCTCGCAGAGACGAGAGGATACTGAAGGTCAGATTCTCAGTTTTGGATGACGGCACCGAACCTCGTGAACGAGTTTCGAATAGAACGGCATCACTACCCTCCTTTCAAAAACCACGCACGACCTTTTCAACCCTGCTCAACACGACCAAGGAATACATCCAAAACGCGCAATCACAGAAGGAGCTGTGTTCGTTACGCATCTTTCAGAATCGTGGACACCAGTGCGTCCATTCCTTCGGATGTACTGGGGAATTCCTGTGCTCGTTGCGGCTGAACCCACCCCCCGTCGGGGTGGCGCTCTAGCGCCTCGAGCTTCATTCGGTTGCTGGTCAGTTCCACGGCCCACAGTCGTGCCTCTCGCTCGAACGCCCTAGCCGTGCGCGCTCCAGCTGCCCTCACAACACGTGGGAGACTCGGGTACTCCTTCCGCATAGGAGCAGCGGTCACTGGATTGCCTTCTCGTATCCTGCTTTCGAGAAGGACGCGGAGTTCGGCTGGAGCGGGCTCAACAGACGATACAGGCTCCTGCTCCAGGTAGAAGCCAGCGTCTGTACGCGCGAGTCGCGGCACGTACAATCGGTTCTTGTAAAGGTATATGTGATGCCGCGACGTGGTGATCACCTAACAATCACGACAATCATGTTGATGCCCTTGGAAAGGGCGTACTCGCCAGCCTGTTGGAAAGCAGCGAGCTGCGCCGCCGTCATTCCAGCCTCCGGAATCGCCACCGTTAACACCCTTTGTGAATTTGCCATCATTTCGGCCGTGATGCTCACGTCGCCCATGCTAGCCCCTGAAAATGTCTCAAGCTTGTTAATGTAGCCCTTCAACGTCCGCAGAACCGTCGACCCCTCTTGATAGCCTCCTGCAGCCAGATCCATCGATTTGATGCTCGTCGCCACTCCATCGGCGTAGCGGTCGATCACACGGAATCCCGCGGGCAGATTGCCACCAAGCTGCGCCTCAATCTCAAGTCCACGCGTTGCCCAACCCAGGCTCCAGACACTCTTTCCTGATCGTACGGCCCGGAACCACTGAATGCCTCGTGTGGCAACAGCACCTACTGCTTCGCCGGTTATGGTCGTGACGATGACTTCCTTTTCCAAATGGATGAGCAGAGGTCCGATCGCGGGCGCAACGACGCCCATGCACCTGACAAAGTTGGATCCTTGCTGGCACTCAGGCCGGCGCTGCAAAGGCGTGGGGTCGTTGCGGTGAGCCCACCATGATTGAAGACCCCTAAAGACCTCTTGAGCTGCCAGACCGTAGCAGGTGAAGCCGCCAGCCACGTAGTAGCAAGGTTGTCGCCCAGTGGGGTCGACAAAACCCACGGGGTTGTCATATGCATATGCGTAGGTACTCCACGCGGGAGCCTTGTCGGCCAATGGGTCTACGCTCGACCACCGCCCGATCGCGGGCATATAGTAGCGTGCTCCGAAGTAGTCGAGCGCCGTCTCTACATCCTGTTCCTTACCACTAAAGCCTTCCTTTGTCGGATTGGGGGCGCTCAATGTGCGTCCCGGCATCCGCAGCCCCCACGGATCGAAGTCGTAGCTCTCGACGACCGCACCCGTCGTGCTCAACACGACCGTCCGCGTGCTTCCAAGAATGTCGACATGGTCGTACGTGCGGTTGCCGCTGGTGACCTGACGGCCAACGACGCGGTTCTCCCATAGAATGTTGAAGTAGGAGGGGGGCGGAGTCGTACCATTCAGGGAGACGACAGCAACTATCGTCGCGCCTTCGCGGAGGTAGAAATCAGTGCCGCCAGTGGCTGCCTGCTTCGCTATCCGCTGACCCGCCTCGTCGTAGCGATAGTTCGAGACGGCTCCGTTGCTGTTGATGGCCAACGGGAGATTCTGTGCATCATATGTGACGTTTAAGATGGAGTACGGCGCAGGTGCGGTCTTGAGATTCCCATTCGCATCGTACGTAAATGGGCCGCTCTCCGCATCCCATGGCTCCGGACTGCCGGTCACAGCGTCGTCGACGCGGTCCAGGCGGTTGGATGACGAAGGAACGGAATAGGAGAGATCGTCAATGACGTTGCCGGCGTCGTTGTAACGTTGGAGATGTCGCAGATTCCCTGACAGATCATACGTGATCTGGGCGAGATCATTTGCCGGGGTTGCGCCCCAGGCACTCCCGGTCCATGCAAAGAAATCAGCTTGTTTCAGTCGGTTGAGCGCGTCGTAGGCAAGCGGGCCGAACACATAGCGGTAACGCTTCGGGGCGGGCGCCGGCGCCCCTGCATTGTAGAACTCAGCGGTATCAAGCACACCGTTCGGTTGATAAGCGTAGTGCGCCGAGAACGGACACGTGAGACACCGAGCGAGCGACGGATCGCCTATGCTATCGGTCTGCCCACGAATGGTGTACCGGATGGGGACGACAGGCCCATTCTGGAACTGATAGCTCTGTGGCTGGCCGGACGAGAGATACGTGTCCGTGACGTCAGGCGTCAGAGGCTTGGTCGACGTGGTTGATGCGAACACCATCGAAAGCAAACCCCGAGCATCGTATTCGTACCATTGGTAGAGACTGTTTGCGCCAACGGTCACGGTCCGCTGAGTGACGGAGCCACGCAGGTCTCGTGTGTACGCAATTGTGGTATTCAGTTCCGCCGGCGGAGCACCACCACCGTTGGCTTGTGTGTACGTATAGCGCGTCGCGATCTGCCCTTCGGCGTCGTAGCTGAAATACGTCACCTGCCACGCGCCGTTTGACTTGCTGGCCACCCCCGCCAGTCGTGCGCTGATGTTGAGCAGCGTCGGAGGCGTGGGGAACAGATTCCACGGCGTGGAATCGGGCGGCATGGCGTCGTAGCGGCGCGCGATCAGCCAGTTCGTACGTGTCGTCTCGAAGGGCTGCGGCGGTCCCAACGGATCGAGCGAGGCAAAGTCCGTCGCGGCGATCCCAGAGGCAACCGCTCGGCTCAGAGAATCGTAGATGGTGAAGTACACCTGCCCGAGGACAGCCTGGTTGGCATCTTGGAAATACCGTGCGTTTCCTGCCGCGTCGTACGAGGTGTTGATCGTTCCGACGTCCGGGCTAGTCCGGCTGATTTGCATTCCCCGCGTGTTCACCGTGTACGTGGTAACAAGGCCACGGGGATCCGTCGCCTGCGTTCGCTGTCCGACAACGTTGCTGGTGAACAATGTCGTCGCGGCGTCGGGCGATCCAAAACCGAGGATGGTCTTCACCGCGCTGTTGAAGCCATCGGCGTAGCTGCGTCTCTTCTTCTGGGATTCATCAGTCAGCTCGGTCACTTCCTCGTTGTCCTCGATTCCATAGCTCGTGACGACGGAATCGATGGGCGTAGACCGAATGTAGGACCCGTAGACCTTGCTGACCCTATTCAAAGCGTCGGCGCGATACCGCGTTTCCGTAAAGGGATGTGCGAGCGTTGTGCTGTGATAGCTGTTGTAGTAGCTCGTCGCGTCTTGATCAAAGTTCGAGTCGAAGCCCGGCGCACTCCGCGGAAAGGGCTGCCACACGCGCGATACACGGCCCATGAGGTCATACTGCGTCGCGGTCACATGGTAAGTCGAACCGTCCTGCACTTGTGATTGAATGGCCCGGCCTAATCCGTCGAAATACTGGTTGCTGACGACCGTAACAGGCGTAGCACCGCCCTTCAGGAACGTGGTCTCCGTGATCGTGTTTGGATTGCTCGCCTGGAACGTCCAAGCGGGGGCCGTTCGAGAATACGTATATGCGTACCGCTTGATTACCTGTTGACCATCGGGGGGAGCGCCGTTGTTCCTGATTTGGGTCAACTTTCCCCATCCATCGTAATCGAACGCCCGCAGCGTACCGCCCTCATCTCTGATCGATGTTACGTAAGCACTCGTGTAGCCGATATCGGTCGAGAGATAGGAACTGCCGTTGCTGCTCCGCCAACGTTTGACTCTCGTGAGAAACCCATCGTTCGGGTATGGATTGGGACCGTACTCGTATTCGGTGACGCTGCCCCGCCCGTCACTGAGTCGTCTGATCCGGCCAGCGTCATCATAGATGAGGGCGGTTTCCTGCACGAGGTAACTCCCGCTTAGGACGAGCGCACCACCAGAGATCTTCGACACTGTTACAGCGACCGGTACGCCATATGTCGCCGAGCTCGTGGCATTCGTTCCATTCGCGGTGAGCGTGAGCGACCCGGAGCCGGCGCTCCCCACGCTGTAGGGCATGCTTATCGTCGTTGCGGCTCCGGCACCCAACGTGACTGGAGCCGGCCCCGTTCCGCAGTTCACAGGCCCACTTGACGTACATGAGAAATTGAACGAACGCTGGTCGGATCCCGTGTTCGTCACGAGAAACGTTTCAGCCAACCCAGTGGTGTTTTCGAATCGTGTCGGCGTAACAGTCACGCCGCCCGTTGTCGTCACAGTCACGCCGTACCGAACAATGGGAACCGTGTAGGTGCCTGGGTCGCTCGCCCCCGATCCCAACGCAGTCAGCCGCAATGTGCCGGCGCTGGCGCCGGGGTCACCGACGCTGTACGGCATCCACACTCGTACCGCGGGGCCGTCGACCGCCGGGTTTACCGATGCCGGCACCGTTCCACAGATCACACCATTCGAACCGACGCAGGTAAAGCTGAACGTGCTAGGGTTCGCGCCGGTGTTCTGGACGTCGAACCACGCCGAGTAGCCTCCTGTGTTGGCAGGACGCGTCGGCTCAGTACCGCCGTCGGGGACAACGGTCACGGCGTACGGCACCTTGACGCTAACGTTGAACCAGCCAGAGTCCGAGCTGCCGGCACCGGTCGCTTTCAACCGCAACCTGCCCGTCCCCACACCCCCGGTGTTGAAGGTGATGGGCACGGTCGCTCCATATGAGGTGCCCGGAACTGAATAACCGTTCGGAGAGTTGCAGCTCACAACGGCGCCGTTGCAATACCACTCGAGGGAGTAACTGTAGCCATTGAGCAGGCCGGTCAGGCTGAAGTACACAGTTTGACCCGTGGTGTTAGCCGGCGCGGTCATGCTGTTTCCGTCCGGCCCGACGCGCACCTGAGCGACGCCACGACCAAGGGGAAGCGCGAAGAGAATCATCGCAGCAACTTCGCAAACCTTTCGTGTGGTCATCATGGAATCGGACTCGGGCTGTTGAGCACATAGTGCTTGTAGGGTAGGAACTGGCCCGCGAGGAATTCCTTGAATGTGGTGAGATCGGCCTCGGCGATTTTATCGCTCGTGCCGTTCTTCACACTGACGGTGCGTTCGATGACGACTCCGGGCATGTGGGCACCCGTGGCCGAGCCATCTGCCATTTTGGAGAGCGCATCCGCCTCCGATCCTGGCGTCGGCGCCTGGTCCATCGTGTAGTCGGCCGGGTACTTCAGTCGTGTGATCCGCTGGACGCCGTCAGAATTGGTTTCGGCTGTTTCGGTCAGCTGTCCGTGATTTGGGTTCCCGTAGGTGTATCTCGTGGAGGTTGAGATCGAGGCATTCCCAAGGGTGTCATAGCTGTAACGCAGTTCACTCGTTGGAAGCTTTTGGCCTGATACCACCACAAACGCACTATAGGTCGCGTCCGGAATGCAGTAGTCCGGTAATCCGTCCCCGTCGAGGTCGCCGCACTCCGACACACCGGCCAGAGTGGCGAGGGCCACGCCGCGAAACTTGCGTGTGGTCTGGGCCGGCTCCGGAAACTCGTAAAACCGCAGGGCAATCCGTTGGTAACGTACGCTGGCGTCGTACTCCGCGAGGCTTTCCTCCTGTCCGCGTTTCCACTCGTTACTGGTGCGGCGCAGGTACGGGAACGTTCCCGGTGGAGCGACATCGCCGCCCGCGGTGAAGGTGTGGCGCGTCCGCCCGTCCTCACCGCTCTCGCCATGGAGCTCAGTGACATCGCTGTAGTT
>QHWF01000856.1:389-3068 GCA_003222455.1 Acidobacteriota bacterium | reverse complement strand
CCGCGGGCAGTTCCCGAAATCGGAACGCCACGACGACAAACGATAACGGTCCTCCGCCGCGGCTCGCGCGAATCATTCACACAGCACGAAGGCCGGATTGGGATCGGCCTTCGTGCAGGCGCCCACACGACTTCTGGTCAGTACGTGAAGTAGAGGATCTGATTCTGGGCGAAGCGGGGGTGTAGCGCGAGGTCCACCAGCCCATCCTGCGTCCGCGTGTCAACAGGCGGGAGGCCGCCAATGTGTGCGGATGCCAGCCGCCCGTCAGGCACGAGCCGCAGCCGCCCACCGCGTTCCGTGATCAGAATGTCGCCGTTCGGCAAGAAACCCAGCGCCCACGGCTGGACGAGCCGTCTGTGAGCGTGACGCGCGGATGCGCGCCCGTTCGCTGACAACCACCGACGGACCAGGCGGTGTGCGTGGACGAAGCGGGGTGCTTGGACCGAACCGGCGCGCCTGCATGGAGCAGCATGAATGCCGCGCCGAATCCCAGCATTGCCAGAGCCGAGGGAACGATGAGCCGTCTCATTTCGGGCTCATACAAGTGGGAACCGGCCGCGAACCTCTCACTATTCGATCCGCAGCGCGGTAGTCGGCTCGAGGCGCGTCGCGCGCCGCGCTGGGACGATTGACGCGACCAGCGCAACGATCGCGAGGACGGCGACCATCGCGATGAGCATCACGGGGTCGCGCGAGTCGGCGAGCACCACGTTGATCTGCAGCTGGCGACCGAGAGCCAGTGACGCCGGCAGGCCGACCGCGAGCCCGCCAAGCACCACCCAGGCGCTGGTCTTCAAGAAGAGCCAGCGCACATGCGTTGCCTGGGCGCCGAGCGCCATTCTGATGGCGATCTCCTGCGTCCGCCGCCTCACGGCGTACGCGATCGCCGAATAAAGGCCCACCCCAGCCAGGACGAGCGCCAGGCCGCCGATCTTCGCGAACTGCGACGCCATCCCAGCCGAAACCCCCATCGAGCGATCGCGCAGCTCGTCCAGCGTTCTCACTACGCCAAGCGCGAGATCCGGATCGATCGCGTTCGCCGCCTCGCGGGCTGCCGACACGACGTGGGCAGACCCGCCGGAGCCGCGCACGATCAGCGTCACGCCAGCCGGCGCCTCAGCCCGATACGGCAGATACACGATCGGCACCGCGTCCCCCAGACTCTGCCGAATGTCGGGAGACACGCCGACGATGGTCACGCGGACCGGCGGCGTGGGGCCTTCGGCTTCTCTCAGGTAGGTCCGTTGGGCCGTCGGCGGCCGAAGCTCGAGGTGACGACCGATCGGACTCCCGGCGCCGAGGTACACCTCGGCGAATCGCTGGTTCACGATCGCCGCCTCGTGCCCGGGAGTCCCGTGCAACTCGGAGAAGGACTCGCCGAGGACGAGACCGCGGACGACTGTGTGAAAGTATGCGGGCTCCACGACCACGGTCATGACGTCGGGGGGCGGATCGCTCGCGGGCCGTCCATCCACGGCGGTCAGCCGGCGCCTGCCAGCGGACGTGAAGGGCGGCGCACTGGCGATGGTGCTCGCCGTCATCCCGGGAACCGCCAGCAACCGATCCCTCAGCTGCGTGTGGAATGCGACGCGCTGTTCCGGCGTCGCATATTTCTGTGCCGGGAGCCGAATGAACGTCGTGACCGCATCCGACGTCTGCACATTGAGGTCCAGGCCATAGAACTTGTAAAAGGTCTTCGCTGTCAGAGCAGCGCCGTGGAGGAGGGCCAGCGTCAACGCGAACTGCCCGACGAGCAGCGCGTGGGTCCAGCGCCGCGTCTTCGGGGTGGCGCTCATGCGTCCGCCTTCTTTCAGCCCATCGGCGGTCCCTCGACGCGAGGCATAGAGCGCCGGCGCCAGGCCGAAGAGCCCCGTGGTGAGCAGCGCGACGGCAGCAAGCATTCCCAGCAGGCGGACGTCCATCTTGAGGCGCCAATAGGGCAAGTAGACTTGCGACGTCGAGAGTTTCAGGGCGAGCCATGAGCCTCCGACGGCCAGGACCCACGCGACGAGCGCCAGCAGCAGGCTTTCGATCAGGAGTTGCCGCACGATCCGCCACCGCGTGGCGCCGATCGCCGCGCGGATCGCGATCTCCCGCGATCGATACGCCGCGCGTGCCAGCAGGAGATTCGCCAGATTGGCGGACGCGATCAGCAGGACGAATGCGGCGGCCAGTAGCTGCGTGAGGGTAATGGAGTCGGTCAGCAACACTCCTCCGTTGTACGCCTCGTAGAGCGTATTCACCAGAGGCCGGACGTCCTTGTTCGTCTCTGGATGCGTGACGGCGAGGTTCGCCGCGATGGGCGCGAGTCCGGCGCGAACGCGGTCGAGGCCGATGCCGTCGGGGAGGCGACCGATCATGAGCAGCCCACGGGCGTCACGACGTTGCCGCGTCGATCCCGGCATCTGTGCCAGCGGTAACCAGACATCCGTCGTGTCAACAAAGTGGAAGCCGTCGGGCATCACACCGATGATCGTCGCGGGAGTGGCGCCGTTCACCGACACCTTGCGGCCCAGCACGTCGCGGCCTGCAGCGTAACGGCTTTTCCAGATGTTGCTGCCGATGATGGCCACGGCTTCGGCGCCAGGACGATCGTCGGCCGCCGAAAAGTCGCGGCCGAGGACGGGCGTGACGCGGAGCACGGTGAACGTGTCGGCAGACACATACAGGCCGTCGAAC
>QHWF01000856.1:0-326 GCA_003222455.1 Acidobacteriota bacterium | reverse complement strand
CCCGGCGCAAGTCCTCGAAGTCCGGGTAGGACACTCCGCCCACTCGGCCGCGTCCATCGACGGTCCTCATGATCGCGACGCGCTCGGGCCGCTCGAACGGCAGGTCGCGCATGAGCGTGGCGTACGTCATGATGAACGTCGTGTTCGCCACGCCCATGGCCAGTGCAAGGGTGAGGACAGCGCCGGCGGTGAACCACCGATCCTTGGCCAGGACTCGCGACGCAAAGCGCAGGTCTGCCCCTAAATCTGCGAGGGCAGGCGGGCGACGGACGTCGCGGCACACCTCTTTGACCTGGTCGAGCCCGCCCGACGTCAACCGGATCTGT
>QHWF01000855.1 GCA_003222455.1 Acidobacteriota bacterium | reverse complement strand
GCGGCGACGTTCGTCGCGATGAGCACGTGCAGGTCGCCTTCGCGGAAGCGCTGTAAGGTCCGCTCGCGCTCGCGCTGGGTCATGTCGCCATGGATGGCGGCCACGTCGTGCTTCCGCCGGCGCAGCTTGTCCTCAAGGTCGTCGACCCCGCGCTTGGTGTGGCGGAAGACGAGGACCTGATCGGTCTCATACCGGCGCAGAAGCTCTTCGAGCGCACGCACCTTGTCCTGCTCGAGAACTTCGACGTAGACCTGCTCGACGCTGTCGACGTTCTGCTGTTCCGGCTCGATCGCGACCTGCACGGCGTCGTGCGTGAAGCGCTGCGCGAGCTCGCGCACGTCGGCGACGAGCGTCGCGCTGAAGAGGGCGGTCTGGCGTTTCTCGGGACACCGACGCAAAAGGCGGCGCACCTCCGGCGCGAAGCCCATGTCGAGCAGCCGGTCGGCCTCGTCAAGGATCACCACGGATACGCCTCTGAGGTCGAGCGTGCCGCGCTCGATGTGATCGAGCAGTCGCCCGGGCGTCCCCACGACGATCGTCGCCCCCCGCGCAAGGGCGCGCTCCTGCGGGCCGTATGGCACACCGCCGTAGATCGCGACCTCGTGCGCGTGCCGGTACTTGCCGATCGCCCCGAACTCGCGCGTCACCTGGAGCGCGAGCTCCCGTGTGGGCACGACGATCAGCGCCTGCGGACGTTTCAGCGCCGGATCGATCCTCTCCAGGATCGGAATCGCGAACGCGGCCGTCTTTCCGGTCCCCGTCTGCGCCTGTGCGAAGAGGTCACGGCCGTGCTGCAGGGCGGGTATTGCGCGGACCTGTACAGGCGTGGGCGCCATGAAACCAAGCTCGTCGATGGCTTTCGAGATGTCAGGGTGGATCGCGAGCTCGCCGAAGCGAGCGGGGGATGGTGCGAGGGTCAATCAGTCTCCGGTTTTCGTTTCATTGTCTCATGCCTTGAAGCGTTCGTCGCTGACGATCGCCTCGAGTCTCAGGCGATCGATCCGCGCGAGCACTTCGTCGGGGTCCGCTTTCGGCCGCGGTCGAGGCTGTCCTGGCGCGGGATAGCCCAAGGTGATCACGGTCGCGATCGATGCGTTCGCCGGGACACCAAGCAGCGCGCGGCCGTCATCGTGGTGATCGGGGTGGATCGAATTCGGACATGAGCCGACCCCGAGTGCCCACGCCGCGACCATCATGTTCTGGGCGAGGCGGCCGGCATCGAAACGCAGCTGGTCGTTCATAAGCACGATCGCGATCGCGGCCGCGCAGCCCTCGAGATTGCGCCGCCCGCGCATGAATCCAGCGAGCGTCCGGCGGCGCTCTGGATCGCGCAACACGATGAAGCGCCACGGTTGCGCGTTCTTGGCGCTGCCGGTCGCCCGTCCGGCCTGCAGGATCTTGGTGAGCATATCTTCGGGGACCGGGCGGTCGCTGTACTCGCGGACCTCACGTTTCGCGATGACCGCGAGGTAGGCATCCATAGGAAGAAGTATCGAGGCAGGCGGCGGGAACGCCGCCTGCCCCACATGACGCGCTACTGGCTGCTGGGACCGTGCTCGTCGAGCTGGCCGCGGATGACGCCGGCGCCGCAGACGGTGCTATGCACGTTCACGTAGTAGTTCTGCGGGTTGAGCCGGACCGCGGTAAGGAGCGCTTTGTTCGTGAACGTGCCTTCCCCGATAACGCCATTCTCTTCGCCCGGGGTGGGCGGGAGCGGTTGCACTACCGTCCCGGCCGTTCCCTTTGGCGCGAGGTGGATGTGAGCCGCCACGGGTGTGCCGGGCAAGTTGTTGGCGACCAGCTTCCACTCGACGGTCCCGGTTGCCTCATCCGTTACGTGGAAGACGGCGAGCCCGCGTGACGCGTCCGTGGCCGCCGCGCAATGCGGGACCTCCTCATCGGCGTTCAGGACCGCGACGAACGTGGTTGCTGCGGGTTGGTCGGCAGCGACGCTGACAGCCAGTATGGCGAACGTAAGGCCGACGATGGATAGAGTGACAGCGAGCCTGCGCATGACGTGATCCTCCCCCTTGAAATGACCGCTAGAAGATACGCGAGCCGAGTGTGGCTGGATCAGACCTCGCCACGTCTTTCCCGCAGCTCGGTGAGGATCTCCTCGGTCGATGACGTGCCGAGCCGGGTCGCGCCGGCGCCGATCATGGCGAGGGCCTCATCGAGCGTGCGGATCCCGCCGGACGCTTTCACGCCCATGTCCGGCCCGACCACCTGGCGCAGGAGACGCACGTCTTCGACGGTCGCGCCCTCGGGCCCGAAGCCCGTGGACGTCTTTACGTAATCCGCGCCGGCGGCCGCCGCGATCTGCGCGGCGATCGCCTTCTGCGCGTCGTCGAGGTAGCCCGTCTCGAGGATGACCTTGACCTGCGCCTCGCTGGCGTGCGCCAGTCCGACGACGAGGGCGACCTCGCGTTCGATCGTGGCGTAGTCCTTGTCGATGAGCGCGCCGATGTTGATGACCATGTCCAGCTCGGTCGCGCCGTCGTGTAGGGCCGTTGTCGCCGTCGCGACCTTCACCTCGGGTGACTGCCCGCCGTGAGGGAAGCCGATGACTGTGGACGTCAGGACGCCGGAGTCTTTCAGCAG
>QHWF01000854.1 GCA_003222455.1 Acidobacteriota bacterium | reverse complement strand
ATCTCGACGTCGGGCAGCTGAACGGAGGTTGATGGTGATACCGGTTTTACTGCTGGCGTTCGCGATCGCGGCTCCCGCGATATCCGGTGTGGTGCGCGATGCAAGCGGCGCCGTTGTCGCCGGTGCTTCAGTGGTTGTCAAGCCTGCGTCGGGTGCAGAGCATCTCGCGCTCACAGGACCGGACGGTCGTTTTGCGGTCGACATGCCGGTCGAAGGCGACGTGCGCGTCACTGTACGGGCAGGCGGCTTCGCCGAGAAGACGCTGCAGGTGGGCAACGGCGATCGCGGCCGCGACATCGAGATTGTCGTGGAACCGGCGATGCTCCTCGAAGCGGTGACGGTGACGGCCACTAAAACCGAGCAGCGCCTGGGCGACGTGCCTGCGAGCACAACCATTTTGAGCCGCGAGGAAATCCGGCAGTCGCCGGCGGTCGTCGCCGACGATGTCCTGCGGCAGATTCCGACGTTCAGCCTCTTCCGGCGGACGAGCAGCTTGTCGTCGCATCCCACGTCGCAGGGCGTGTCGCTGCGCGGCATCGGTCCGAGCGGCGTGAGCCGGACGCTCGTGCTGTTCGACGGCGTGCCCTTCAACGATCCGTTTGGCGGCTGGGTGTATTGGACGCGCGTGCCGCTCGAGAGCGCCGACCGCATCGAGGTCGTGGACGGATCGAGCTCCAGCCTGTACGGCAACTACGCGATGGGCGGCGTTATCAACATCATGCCAAGCCGTCCGTCGCGCCGCACGATCGATTTCAAGACGCAGTACGGCAATCGAAAGAGTCCAAAGGCCGATTTCTTCGCCAGCGACGTGTGGGGGCGGCTCGGCGTCGCCGTGGACGGGAGCGTCTTCCGGACCGACGGCTTCCCGATTGTCGCGGCCAGCGAGCGCGGGCGCGTCGACAACAACGCTGCCGTCGATTTCAGGAACTTCAGCGTGAAAGCGGATTACAACCCGACCACACGGGTCAATGTCTTCGTCCGCGGCGGCTATTTTGCCGAAAATCGCGACAACGGGAAATTGAGCACGTTCGACGGTACCGAGGAAGCGAACAGCACCCGTTGGAAGCACGCGAGCGGCGGCGCCCGGATCCTGCTGCCCGATCAGAGCGATCTCCAGGCGCGCCTGTTCACCGATTTCGAAACGTTCCGGAGCAACTTTCTGGCCGTTCCCGCCCCGCCGGCGGTGCCGATCGCGCGGAGCGTCGGCCGCATGACGCTGAACCAGCGGGTCCCGACCGACGGCGCCGGCGGTCTCGTGCAGTGGTCGAAGGCCCTGCACGCGACCCAGTTCCTGACGGCCGGCACCGACTGGCGATGGGTTGACGGCGACAGTCAGGAAGACGTGCTCGACCCGCAGGTCGGCGCCCAGGTGATCACGAAACGGGTGTCCGGAGGCACTCAGCGGAGCCTCGGCGCCTTCGTGCAGGACATGATCGCGCCCGTCCCCGAGCTGCAGGTGACGCTCAGCGCGCGTGTCGATGCATGGCGCAATTACGACGCGCACAACCTCGAGACCACCGTCTCGACCGGCCTGCCGACCGCCAACAACAATCCCGCCCTGCCCCGGCGCGAGGACACCGTGGTCAGCCCGCGCGCGGCGGCGCTGTATCACGTGACGGATCGGGTCAGCGTCTGGGGTGATATCGGTTCCGGTTTCCGCGCGCCGACGCTCAACGAGCTGTATCGGCAGTTCTCGGTTGGCGCGGTGCTCACGCTGGCGAACAACCAGCTCGGTCCGGAGCGCCTCGTCGGCGGCGATCTGGGCGTCAACGTCAATCCGGTGCGCAACGTCACGGTGCGTACGACATGGTTCGCCAACCGCATCACGAATCCGGTTTCGAATGTGACGATCGCGACCAACCGTCAGCAGCGCCAGAACCTTGGCCGTACGCGGATCAGGGGCCTTCAAACGGATCTCGAATACCGCCTGCATGACACGTGGCGGCTGACCGCCGGCTATCTGTACAACGAAGCCATCGTCACGGAATTCGTTGCGAACCCGTTTCTCGTGGACAAGGTGCTCCCGCAGGTCCCGAAGCACCGCGGGTCGTTCCAGATTGCCTATTCGAGGCCGAAGTATGCAACCGTCGCCGTCGGTGTTCAGTTCATCGGCCGTCAGTTCGACGACGACCTGAACACGCGCGCCGTGCCCGGAGAAGCCGAGGCGGGGCTGCCAGGCTATGGTCTCGTCGACTTCACGGTGTCCCGGACGGT
>QHWF01000120.1:2948-18701 GCA_003222455.1 Acidobacteriota bacterium | reverse complement strand
GTCGTGAAACTCGAGATGAGCGGTCAAACGGTGGCAAAGCCAGGTGAAGAACGTCACTGGGTGAGCAGCTTCTATCCGGTGCGTGGCCGGACGCAGGAGGTCATCGGCATTGGCGTGTTCGTCTCTGAAATTACCGAGCGGAAGCGAGCCGAGGCCGCGCTGCGCGAGCAGGCTGAGGCCGTGGCCGAGACTGCGCGCCAGAAAGACGAGTTCCTCGCGATGCTGGGTCACGAGTTGCGCAATCCGCTGGCCCCCATCCGCACCGCGCTGGCCCTGTTGCGGCAGTGCGGCAGCCTGAATCCTGTTGCCTTACGCGCTCACGACGTGATGGACCGGCAGATCACGCACATGGTCCGCCTGCTCGACGATCTGCTCGACGTCGCCCGCATCACCAACGGACGGATCAACCTGACCATGCAGCAGGTCGACGTCCGGCAGGTCGTCGCCGAAGCGATAGACAGCGTCCGCGGCCTGATCGACGCGCGACACCATCAGGTGGAAACAGCGCTGCCGCCGGGCCCGCTGATCGTGCGTGGGGACGTCACCCGCCTCGTGCAGGTAGTCGTGAACCTGTTGAACAACGCCGCAAAATACACCGACGAACACGGCACGATCCGGGTGACCGCCGCAACCGAGCACGCGCACGCCGTCCTGCGCGTCACCGACACCGGCACCGGTATCCCGGCGCGACTGCTGCCGAAAATCTTCGATCTGTTTACGCAGGACGATCGCACGCTCGATCGAGCGCAGGGCGGCCTGGGGCTCGGACTGACGCTCGTTCGTCGAATCAGCGAACTGCACGGAGGCACGGTCGAGGCCCGCAGCGAAGGTCGCGGACGGGGAAGCGAGTTCATCGTGAGGCTGCCCCTGGCCGGTGCCGAACCCGTCGCGAGCGTTCCGGATACGGACCTCTCCGAGGTGTCGCGACCTTCCATCCGCTGCCTGCTCGTCGAGGACAACGTCGATGCGGCTCAGATGCTCCAGTGCGCGCTCGAGTTGCACGGGCACGAGGTGCGGCTGGCATTCGATGGCTGCGACGCGGTCGATGCCGCACGGGCCTTCAAGCCGGACGCGGTGGTGCTCGACATCGGACTGCCGCGGATGAATGGTTACGATGTCGCGCGCGCGATTCGCCTGCTGCCCGGCCTCGCCGACGTCATCATTGTCGCGGTCACGGGATACGGTCAGGATGCGGACCGGCGCAAGAGCTGCGAGGCGGGCTGCGACCACCATCTGGTCAAGCCGATTGAGCTGAACCAACTGCTGCGCGTGCTTGGTGCGGGTCGCGCGGTCTCGAGCCGTCAGTGAACCGGTGACCCGAACATGCTTCGCAGTTCCCGTCCGCTCATGCCGGTGTTATAGGGCCGTGTGTCCGGCTCGAACTCCTTTCCACGCTCGAGCCCGCCGACAATCACCGGATCGAAGCCGGCGTCGCGCACAAGGCTGGCTGCGGTCTCCACCGCCTCCCGATCGTCGCCGGCCAGCGGGATGCCGACGCGATCGCCGTCCCGATGCGCCTCACGCTCGAGCACCTTGAAGTACACCGTGTTGAACGCCTTCACCCATCGTGCGGCCGGAAACATCGCCGCCGCCCAGCCGGCCGATCCTTGCGGATGGCTGGCCGCGTCGCGAGCCGCCTGTCCGTCGCGCTTCTCATACGCATTTCCGGTATCGAGGACGACTTTGCCCCGCAATGCCGCGGCAAGATCGCGCGCCACGTCAGGCATGGCCGCGAGCGGAACCGTCAACATCACGACTTCACCGAACGTCGCCGCTTCGCGTGGCGTTCCCGCCGATGCCCGCGTCCCGAGCCTTTCGACGAGCGGTTGCAGCTCCTCAGGATGCCGTGATGCGATTCGCACCTCATGGCCGGCGTCCACCCACAGCTTCGCAACGGTCGAACCAATCATCCCCGCTCCGACGATGCCGATGCGCATGGGTCCTCCACAGTAGTCGCGTGACCGCGTGGGTTACACGATTCTTTCCCACGCTGCCGAGATGATTTTTTCAGAACATGAACCGCAGGCCGAGCTGAATCTGCCGGGGCGGGCCGGCCGAAAAGATCTTCCCGAAGTTCGGCGTCAGCGCCGTGCGATTCGGGTTGTCGTAATTGATCCAGTTCAGCAGGTTGAAGCATTCGATGCGCACCTGGAGCTGCCGCTCCGGAGCGAGGCGCGTGTTCTTCGTGAACGACAGGTCGACGTTCCGATAGCCGGGTCCACGCAACGAGTTGCGCCCGGCGTTGCCGAACGTGAACGCCGCCGCCCTGGCGAACGCCGCCGGATTGACCCAGCAATCGGCGCTGTGCGTTGCCGCGCACCCTTGCCCGGGCGCGTCAGGGTCGCCAACGACATCGGGCCGATCCTGGAACTGGCCCGTGTTGCTGTTGTCGATCGCCAGCACCGGCGTGAACGGCTGGCCGGTCTGGAGCGTCACGATCGCGTTGATCTGCCAGCCTTCAACGAGCCTCGCGACGCCGCCACCGGCTTCGCCCAGAAATCGGCGGCCGGGTCCGACGGGCACTTCGTACAGCGAGCTGAACACGAACCGGTGCCGGACGTCGAACACCGACGGTCCCCACTCCGCCGCCAGATCGCGGCTGTTCTGCGGTGTTCCCGAATCCGAGAACCCGCCGCTGCCGGACGCGTCGTCCATCGATTTCGAGAAGGTGTACGACGCCAGGAACGACACGCCTCGGGCGAATCGCTTCTCGAGCCGAGCCTCGAGCCCATTGTACTGAGACGACGCGAGCGACATCACCGTGTTCATGTTCGAGAACTGCGGATAGGGCCGGCGCGCCTGGATCGTCCCGGTGCCCGGCGCCGGCTGGTTATAGTTCACCGTCCGGAACAGGCGGTCGCCGCGTGTGCCGACGTAGCCGATGTCGGCCACGAGACTCGGCATCAGTTCGTGCTGAAGGTTGCCGCTGAATTGCTGGACACGCCCTTCTTTGTAGTTCGTATCGAACGCGCTCAGGTTGGGAATGACGATGGCGAGATTGTTGAACGCGTTGTCCATCGTGACCGTGCGGCCGTCGCCAAACGCCTGATCGAGCGTGAAAAACGGCGGGTTCAACCGCAGGTTCAACGTCTGATTGATCAAGGGGACCTCATAAAAGGTCCCGTAGCCGCCACGAATGGCCCACCTGCCGTCGCCGTTGACGTCCCACGCCAGGCCGGCGCGAGGCGCCAGGTCGGTCTGATCCGCACGGTACATCGAACGAGTCACGCCGTTCTGGCCGGCCAGGAGCACGCGGCCGCTGGAGAAATCAAAACTCGCGAGGCGGTTCTGCTTCTCGATCGTCGGCAGCGTCAGCTCGTACCGCAGCCCGAGCGTCATCGTCAACCGATTGGCGAGCCGCCAGTCGTCCTGGACGAACGCGCTGAATCGTGGGATACCCGAGCAGCAGATCGGCGAGCGGGTTGCCGGAGAACCGGCCGGTGAAGCTGAACGATCCCCGGGCGGCGGAATCGAAAATGAAGTCCGACTGGAAGTACTTGTAGTCTCCGCCGAACTTCAATGTCTGATCGCGCCGGACCCAGGTGATGGTCGTCGAGGCGCTGACGGTGTCGAACGGTCCCTTCTGCGGGAGGTTGGTTGCCGACCCGAGATTCTCGTACACGCCGCCCAGGTTCAGGAGCGGAAAGCCGAAGTCGACCGGTTTCCGCGACAGTCCGGTGAGCCCGAGCTGCGACGCGACATCGGTGTCGTGATCCTGCTGGAGGTAATCGAGCGCCCATCGATTGAAGCTGAATCGGAACTCGCCGAGCAGATCGTTGCTGAACGTGTGCGTGTCGCCGAGTCCGGCGGTAATGAAGCGGGTCGTGCCCTGCTCGCGGCCGAACCCTGGAATCGCCGTGGTGCGGCCGAACAGGTTCACCGGTTGCAGTTCGTGGATGTTCTCGAAGTTGTAGCGGACAAGCAGGCGGTTCTTGTGTGTCAGCTGTTGATCGACCCGGGCGATCACTGTGTCGTCGTTCAGCGCGTCGATCGGGTTCGAGACGTAGTTGCGATTCGGATCCGGCGCGTTCGGAGCCGGATACGCGCGCGCCAGCCCGCGCCCGATCGCGTTCAGCCGGACGGCGGGAATGATGTTGCCGGGAAATGCGATGCCGGTGACCGGATCGATGATCGGCGCGCTGAGGCTGGAGAAATCGCCGTCGATCATTTCGGGCAGCGGCACCTTCGCCGTGAACGTGCCGGCCTGGCGCGAACGGAGCCCTTCGTAGCCAACGAAGAAGAAGGTCCGATCGCGGACCACTTTCCCGCCGGTATCGAAGCCGTACTGGTTGCGGCGAAAGAACGGGATGTCGCCGGGCGGATCGAACGCGTTTTTGGCGTCCAGCACGCTGTCGCGGAACGATTCGTAGGCGTCGCCATGCATCACGTTGCCGCCCGATCGGGTGATGACGTTGATCTGCGCGCCGGCCGTTCGCCCGAACTCGGCCGAGTAGGTCGGCGACATGACCCGAAATTCCTGGACCGAGTACGTAGGCGGATTCACGATCAGCTGCCCGATCGCCTGGGTGGTGTTGTCGATGCCGTCCAGCCAGAAGAAATTCGACGACTCACGCATGCCGTGCACGTTGATCGCGCCGCCCTGCGTCTGCAGCGTGGTGCCCTTGGTGGATGGCAGCGTGCCCGGCACGAGCAGATTCAGCTGGAGGAAGTTGCGGCCATTGAGCGGCAGCTCGCTGGTTTCCTTCGCCGTCACCACGGTGCCGACCGTGGCCGTGCTGGTCTGGACCATCGGAAGTTCCCCCGTGACGACGACTTCCTCGGTCATCGACCCGAGATCGAGGGTGAAATCGGCCCGCTGCTGCTGGTTCACCTGCAGCGCAATCGGTTCGCGCACGCCGCGCTTGAATCCCTGCAGCTCCGCCGACACGCGGTACGTCCCCGGCGGCAGGAGCGGCACGGTGTACCGGCCCTGAGCGTCGGCGACCGCCGTCCACTCCTGTCCGTTGCCGGTGTTCGTGATGGTGATCGTGGCGCCCGGCAGCACGCCGCCGCCCGAATCGGCCACCGTGCCGAGCAGCGTGGCGGTGAAGGCCTGGGCGCGGACGAGCGACGCCGCGCCGGCGACGATCGCTGCCGCGAGAATCAGATCTCTGGTGCGCAGTTTCATGATCACACACCTCCACTATCAGTCACTGGGGTGTCGGGTGGGCATGTCGCTGAACGCGGAACCGCACAGGGGGCTTGGCGTTCGCAATTGTATGCTCAGGTGGCCGAAATGGAGCCGCGTCTTCTTGGACGCGGAATCGCGTGAGAGGGGGTATGCAGATGGGGCCGTGTCCTGCTTCAATGGGGCCGCCGATGATCATCGGCGGAAATCAGCGGTCGAATGGCGCCAGCAGCGGTATCACTTGCCGTCCTTTGCGACGATACACCAGGAAGTCTTTGTCGGTCGTGAAGACCTGGCAGGACTCCGCAACTTCGCTCATGCGCACGAGGCACGCATCGGCCAGACTCATTGGCTGATCGGCATACTTCCGCAGCAGTCGAAACACGTCTGCACGATGGTCGTCCATCACAAAGTCCAGCCTGATGATCCTGCGTTCCAACAGTCGAAGAATCGGTTCAGCGGCGATGCCTTCGGACTGCAACAAGAAGATCGCTTCGGACAGGACCGCTTCACACGTCCACAGAGGATCGAACAGCGCACTCCAGCATTCGACGGCCCACCCATGCTGCCGGTCGTTGCCGTTCAGATATCCGACCAGCGGCCCCGTATCCAGCAGTACTCTAGTCGCGGCCATAGCCTTTGAGTTTGCGCGTAGACAGGTCCCTGGCCCCCGCAACGGATCCGCACAGGTCTTTCGCCTGATCATGCAGAGACGGCTTCGTTCCGCCAAGATGGCGGTCGATCAAGTCGCGCACGACCGCGGCCCGTGAACGGCCCGTTGCCCTGGCGTGGTCCTTCAGCTTCTGTACGTGCCGATGATCGAGCTTCAGTGTAACGGTCTCCATGACGCGATGGTATTACCGACGTGGCACGAGATCAATACCGTAAAAGCCGAGCCAATGACCTCCGCTCCGGGTCGACTGGCGCCGATTCATCGCATCGATTGCGCGGCCGCCGCGGTCGTCCTGGTCGACCCGGCCGCGAGCGGCGGACGACGCTTGTGCCAGTCGGTCGCCGATTCGTACGCGTGGCTCACGCGAAACAGCGTCGCCTCGTCGAACGGCTTGCCGTAAAACTGGATCGACAGCGGCAGCACCGGCGGCCCGGCCGTGAATCCGCAGGGAATCGTCAGCGCCGGAAGGCCGGTCATGTCGCCGAGAAACGTATTGCCGCCTCGGAACGGCGGGGCGGACGAACCGGGCTTGATGTCGCTGCGTGCTCGATCGGGCGTGTCGAGCCTCGCGGCGGGGCCGCCGCCCGGAACAGCCATGACATCGCACTTCCTGAACACCTGGGCCATCTCGTCCATCAGAATCGTCCGGACGCGCATCGACTTGATGTAATCGGTGGCCGGATAGAACTTCGCGGCTTCGAGCCGCTCGCGCACCAGCGGATCGAACAGCTCCGGCGTGTCCTTCAACCGCTTCTCGTGAAAACAGGCGCCCTCGGCCATCGCGATGATCCATCCCGCGGATCCGGCGAGGTTCGCGTGCGGCACGTCCACCGGAACGATGGCCGCGCCCATCCCGCGCAGTTTGTCGACGGCGGTTCTCACCGCTTTCACTTCTTCGGCGTTCCCGTCGAAGAAGTAACTCGTCGGCACGCCGACGCGGAGTCCCGTGATGTCGCCGGTCAAAGCCTTCGAATAATCAGGAACGGGAACGTGCGCCGCCGTCGCATCTCTGGGATCGGGCCCCGCAATCGCCTGCAGCATCATCGCCGCGTCGGCCACTGTCTTCGTCATGGGGCCGGCATGGTCCAGCGTCCAGCTGAGGGTCGTCACGCCGTACCGGCTGACGCGCCCGTAGGTCTGCTTCAGGCCGACGATGCCGCAGAGGGCGGCGGGGACGCGGATCGAGCCGCCGGTGTCGGTGCCGACGGCGAGCGGCGTCAGGCAGGCGGCCAGCGCGACGCCCGATCCGCTCGACGATCCGCCGGGGCTGTGCTCGAGATCCCACGGGTTCCGCGCCGGGCCGAATCCCGACAACACGCCGCTCCCCATCGCAAATTCGAGGAGGTTCAGCTTTCCGATCAGGATCGCTCCGGCCGTATTGAGGCGGCTCGTAATCGTCGACTCATAGGCCGGGACCCAGTCGGATGTGACCTTGGATCCGTTCGTCGTCCGGAGACCTTTCGTCGCAAGAATGTCCTTCGGCGCGTACGGCAGGCCGTGCAGCGGCCCCCGATATCTGCCGGCGGCGATTTCCTTGTCGGCCTGCCGGGCACGCGCAATGGCTTCCTCACTCGTGATCGTGATGAACGCGTTCAGTTTGGGATTCAGCGCGTCGATGCGCGCCAGGTACGCGCGCACGACGTCGACAGACGACAGCTGCCGCGTCTTGATCAGCGAGGCCAGCTCCGTCCCCGATTTGAAGACGATGTCAGCGTCGGCCACGGCTCACCTCCGCCTCGGATCGAAGACGGGCGCGGGCTCGACGGAATCGTCGATCGCCAGATCCCGCACAATCTGAAACTGATCGAGATTCCGCTGCAGCGCCGCCTGAACGACGGGAAGGCGATCGGCCGTGAACGTCTCGCCGAGGATTGCCGACGCCTGACGAAGGGTCTCGGCTGAGATCGAGCTGCGCGCCTGCGCGACCAGGTCGATCGCGGCCGGGCCGGTGATGCCGACGGCGGCGAGCGCCTGCAGGAGCTGACGACGGCTGAGAGGTTTGATCCGTGCTCGATCCGCAGACATGATGCCCTCCATTCCTGCCAGATACGAAGACGACGACGATCGACGCAGAACGCGCGGAGCTCGCAGAGACAAACAAGAATGGCTGTCTTCTTCGTGATCCTCGAGTCTTCGTGATCTTCGTGTTTGCATTTCCGCGTAGCGACCGTGTTCATGGCCTAGACAACGTCACGATTGAACGCAGAGGTCGCAAAGGACGCAAAGTAAGAGAGGATTTTGCGGCCTTCGCGGCCTTTGCGTTCCACGGCTCTCGTCGGTTAGTCGGACACGCTCCTAGAAAAATAACTTGACCCCGAACTGCATCTGCCGCGGATCGGCCGCGCCGAAGATCTTCCCGAACTGCGCCGAATCCGCCTGGTTGCTCGGCAGCAGGAAATTCGCGTGATCGAGCAGGTTGAACACCTCGAGCCGGACGTCGATCGCGCGTGGGCCGAACGAGAACCGGCGTGAGACCGCGAGATTCACGGCCTGGAACGGCGGACCGGTGATGATGCTGCGCCCCGCGTTGCCGTAGGCGAGCGGCGCCGGCAGCGCAAAGACCGACGTATCGAACCACTGCTCCGCCGTGTGTGGAGCGTTCGCGTTCGGGTCGCCGCTCACGTTTGGCCGCTGCGCATTCGTGGTTCCCACGTTCGCGCGGTCGCCGTTCAGCACGGCCGTCAACGGCATGCCGCTGGTGGCCGTGAAAATCGTCGACACCTGCCAGTTGTGCCACGCCGGCTGGTCGAACGGCAGCTGGTAGGTCGCGCTCAGGACGAACCGGTGCCGGCGATCGAACGATGCGAGACCCTCGTCGGCCGCGCGATTGCGAGGATCCTGATTCGGCACGCCGTCCTGCGTGTTATCGATCGTCTTCGACAGCGTGTACGAGGCCAGCAGGTCGACCCCTTTCGTCAGCCGGCGTTGGATCTTCGTCAGCAGCGCGTTGTAGCGTGCATACCCGCTCGGGTCGGTCCAGGTGATGCCGGAATACGTCGGGTACGGCCGGCGACCCTGCACCGCGCTGGCGCCGGGGTCGGGCTGATTCAGGTTGTACTGGCTCGACAGACCGGTGGAACGCGACCCCACGTAGGCAACGTCGGCGGCGCTGTTCGCCCCGATCGCCTGCTGGATGCCGACGCTCCATCGTTGCACCCGGCCACCGTGATACGCCGGATCGACGCCCGAGGCCGCAAGCACGGTATTGGCGAGCGACGAGGGAAATGGATCGCTGAGCGAGATGTTGGGCGTCGTGGTGGCGGCGTTGAACTGTCCGGCCTGCGCGATCGGCGCCGTGGTGAAGCCGTTCGGCGAAAAGATGTTGTGAATCAGCGCCTCGTAGTAGATGCCGTAGTTCGCGCGCACCACGCGAGTGCCGGCGCCGCTCTGATCCCACACCACCCCGAGCCGCGGCGCCAGGTTCTTGTAATACGGATGCCGGATTCCGGCAGGAACGCCATTGGTTCCGACCTGCACCGCGCGGCCGAGGGCCGGAATGAACGTGCCCCAGCCGTTGTCCACCTCGTGGTCCGCCGCCTGATATTCGTAGCGCAGCCCGTAGTTCAGCGTCAGACGCCTCGACGCGCGCCAGTCGTCCTGGACGTACCCGGCAAATTGCCAGCTGCGCTCCGTGCTCGTCTGCGGGCCGATCAGGTTTCGTGTCTGCGACGGGTAGCCGAGCAGAAGATCCGCAATCGCGTCGCCGGTGTATCGGCCGGTGAACGTGAAGATGCCTTCAGGTGTGTTCGAATCCTGAATGTCCATCGCGAACGATCGGTATTCGAAGCCGCTTTTGACGGAGTGCTCGCCGCGGTTCTGAATGATCGTGTACGCGGCCTGCCCCAGCCGATGAAGCCGGATGAACGGATTGGTGAAGGGCGTCACCCCGGAGTAGCCCGTCACGCTGAGGTTCGGCGGACCCATCGTCAGGAACTGAGGCGACAGCGCATCGAGCGTTCCCGGAATGCCCAGCTCGCGGCCCCAGTCCGTGCGGTCGGTCGGCCATTTCTCGTTGTCGACGTGTGCGTATCCGACGCGCATCTCCTGGACCGTCCGGGCGCTGAACACGTGCGTCCATTCGAAGCCGACGCCAAAATTGTGCTTGATGATGCTGGTGAACGAGTTTGCGAAGGTTGCGCCGCTCGGGTCGATCTTCGTGTCCCAGTAATTCTGAAACCGGGCGAAGAAGGCGTTCGACTCGGACTTCGTCCAGTCGACCCGAAAGCCGCCGACGTGCAGGTCGTCGCGGATAGCCGAGTTGGTCACGTAATTCCGCGAGCCCGACGCGTTCGGCGCCGGGAACAGCCGCGTCAGCATCGCAGCGCCGATCGGGTTGAACCGCGACGCCGGAATCTGATTGCCCGCAAACGGCAGTCTGGTCAGCGGATCGGCGAGCGCCGGCAGCCCGCTGAAATCGCCGCGCCTCATGGCGTCGGTCGGAACGGTGCCGGTCAGCGTGGTTCCTTCACGATTGCGGAGCCGTTCGTAGGACCCGAAAAAAAACACGTTCTTCAGGCCCACCGGGCCGCCGAGCGTGGCGCCGAACTGATTGCGGTTCAGCGGCGCCTTGACCGTGGCGAAATAGTTGGTCGCGTCGAACCGGTCGTTCCGCACGAATTCGAACCCGTTCCCGTGGAACTGCTGCGACCCGGTCTTGCTGACCACGCTGACCACGCCGCCGGAGGCGAAGCCGACGTCCGCGCCGTAGCTGGCGCCGAGAATCGTGAACTCCTGAATGGCGTCGACCGAGGGGAACGTCTGGATTTCGCCGGTGGTGGGATCGTTGTTGTCGAACCCGTCGACGAGGAAATTGTTGTTGTAGTCCTGCGCGCCGACGATGTTCATGCCGCCGCCGCGGCTGGCGACGTTCGAGTTCTGCGCCATCTCCTGCACGCCGGGGACAATCAGTCCCAGCTCGCGGAAGTTCCGGCCGTTGAGCGGCAGGCCGACCACTTTGGTCTGATCGATCACCTGCCGGAACGAGCTGTCCTGGGTATCGACGAGCGGCGACTGCGCGGTCACCATCACCGATTCTTCGACCGTCGCGAGCTCCAGCGTGAAGTCGACGCGCGCGTTCTGCGTCACTTCCAGGACGAGCCCCGTTTTTTCCAGGCGGCGGAACCCCGCGAGCTCCGACGACACGTTGTACCGTCCCGGCGGCAGCAGCGGCGCGTCGTAGTTCCCTGAGCCGTTGGTGGTCGTGGTTCGAGTCAGGTTGGTCTGGGCATTCACGATCGTGATCGTGACGCCCGGCAGCGGCGCGCCGGTTGAATCGGTCACGGTGCCCTGGAAGGTGCCGGTGGTGCTCTGCGCCGACGCGTGGACGCTGACAGCGAGCAGCGCGACAACCAGCGGCACGCTACGCAAACCCATGATCTGCATCGGGAAATCCTCTATGGCAGCGCGCATCCTAGCACGGGCGCACCACCACGGGGAGATGGAGGACACGGAGGACACGGAGGAGACGGCGGACACGAAAGACGATCAACGCAGAACCCGCAGAACTCGCAGAAAATTGTTGTGCGCTGCTCGGGTCGCGGAGAGAACCGGCCCGGAGGCAACGGAGAGGACGGAGGGAACGGCTTACACAGAGAAACGGAGCAACGGAGGCGAACTCGCGTGATCGATTGATTGGTCAGTAGAATTCTGCACCTGTAAGGTCTGCGATCACCGTCCCTGCGGTTTCGCCGCCGGCTTCTCCGCCCTGGTGTTGTTCACGCACGCCGTCGACCGGCAATCGTGTGAGTTCTCGGACCCCAGGCTCTCGAGGAGTTTGACCGTTTCGGGGTGCAACAGCGACTTCTCGCGCGGGCCGTTGGCCATGTCTGCGACCGTGTCGCCAGTTCCTGCTGCCACATCCTCGGCGCCCTGCGTTCCGCCAAGACGCCCCTGTGCGCGGGCCTTCACGTTCGCGCCTTTGGACACCAGGTACCTGACGGCTGCGTTGTCGCCGACATACGCAGCGCCGTGGAGCGTCGTGTAGTGCTTCGAGTCTTTCGCGTTCACGTCGGCGTGGAGCTCGTCGATCAGATACGTCACAGTGGCCAGCCGTGAATCCGGCTTGATGTTCGTCCCCTGATATTCGAACCCGATGCCCGCTGCCACCATCAGCGGCGTCACGCCGGCGGTCGTCGCCAGATTCGGATCGGCGCCGCGGGCGGCCAACAGACGCAGCGCATCGACGTCGTTGGCCTGTGCCGCGCGCCAGAATGCCGTTGCGCCCGTCGGCTCCACCCAGTCGTCGCCATACCGGAACTTCCGGAACCACAGCTTGCGGGCGACCTTGGCGTTGACGTCAGCGCCGCGATCCAGCAAGGCACTCATCAAATCCAGGTAGTTCGTCTTTTCTTCTTCGACCGTTGGCTGCGGGTACCAGGTGTTGTGGCGCCACCGCATGTCGATCGTCGCGTACAAGGGAGCCAGCCCGTCCACGTTCGCCAGATTCGGGTCGGCACCGTGATCGAGCAGGAACTTCGCAATGTCCAGGTGCGCGTTGATGATGGCTTCGACGATCGGCGACGTCTTTTCGCCGCCGCTCACCAGGTTCACATCGGCGCCGCCCGCGACGAGCTCACGAACCGCTTCCTGGTGGCCCTCGCGCGCGGCGAAATGCAGCGCCGTCATCCCGCCGATGACCGTGGCGCCAAACACGCGATCCTCGCCGTTTCTCTGACGGCGCGGCTGACCGTCTTTCGTGAAGCCGACGCCCGGACCCTGGCGATCCTTGTCCGCGGCGTCCGCTGATGGCGGCTCCTTCGCCGCCGGCTTCTCCGCCTCGGGCGGCAGCGGATCGCCATTCGCGTCCACTCGAACCCGGGCGAGCTTCAGGACGTTCGTGGTCATGTGCGAGTCGGCATGGCGCTGGAGGAGCACCCGGATCGCGTCGGCCCCGTTGCGCGCGGCCGCAAACATCAGCGCCGTCTGCCCGTTCGTGGCGTCCTTCGCGTTCGGATCCGCTCCGCGATCGAGGAGCACCGTGACGGCCGGCGCGCTGCCGGACGCGGCGGCCATCATCAGCACGGTCGTTCCATTGCCGTTGGTTTCGGCTGCGCTCGCACCCGCTTTCAGCACGGCCTCGATCACTGCGGCGTTCCCATGACTGGCCGCCATGAACAGCGGTGTGATCGAGCCGATGCGCGTCGTCGCCCTCACGCTGGCGCCGGCGTTCAACAGCGCCCGCGTGATCTCGATGTCGCCGTTCGCCGCCGCCCAGTGCAGCGCCGTGCTGCCGTCGCCCTCGGCGGCGTCGACGTCGACGCCTTTGTCAATCAAGGCACGGACTCCGGCGGCATCCCGCTGGCGCGCCGCCTCGACCAGCCGCGTATCGATGTCGGCCGCCAGCAGTCCGTGGTGAAAGTGTGGCGCGGCACCGAGACGGGCGAGGCGCCTCGATGATCCACTCCGGCGGACCGGCGCGACGAAAGTCCAGCGTCGCACCGAGGGCGGCGAGGCGCCCCGCTGACAAGGCGCGACGACCGAGCATATCGGGAATATGTGAGGGAGGAGCAACGCAGTCAGCGGGGATGCATCGCCGGCCGAATGCAGCTGGACTTTCACCGCGGGCTGCTATCACCCCGGCAAGAAAGAGCGTTGCCAGCCGTTTCATATCGCCACCTCGCCCGTGCTGTCGCCGATTTTGTCGTGATCGATGCCGAGCCTGCGCAGCACGGTGAGCAGCACGTTCGCGAACGGCGTCTCTTCCTCGCATTTCAGGTGGAGATTGCCCTTCACCCGGGCATTGGCGTGACCCGCCAGAAGCACGGGCAGACGCTTGTGCGCGTGAACGTTCGAATCGCCCATCGGGCTGCCCCACAGGACGAGCGTGTGATCCAGCAGATTGCCGTCGCCGTCCGGTGTGGCCCGCAGCTTCTCGAGGAAATACGGGAACAGGCCCATGTGGTAGACGTTCAGCTTCGCGTATTCGAGAATCTTCGACGGGATCGAGCCGTGGTGCGACAGGGCATGGAACGGCGCCTTGATGCCGCTTTCGGGGAAGACGCGGTTGCTGGTGTCGCGGCTCAACTTGAAGGAAGACACGCGCGTTGCTTCCGAGGCGAATGCGAGGACCTGGAGATCGAACATCAGCCTGACGTGCTCTTCCCATGAATCGGGCACGCCGATCGGCGCATTCGGCAGCTCGCGGTGCAGGCCGCTCGCGTTGTGCTGCTCGATTTTCTGGATGCGGCGTTCAATCTCGCGGACGCTTTCCAGGTAGGTGTCGAGCCGGTGCCGGTCGCGCGTTCCCAGGTCCTTCTGCAACACGCCCAGCTCTCGCATGATGCCGTCCAGAATGCTGCGATTCGCCTTCTGGCGCGCCGCGCGTTCGCCCGGCGATCCGCCGTCGCCAAACAGGTTCTCGAACGCCATGCGCGGATCGATCGTCAGCGGCATCGGGGTCGTCGGCGACGACCAGCTGATAGGACCCGAATACACGCAGGCGTAGTTGAATCCGCAGGCGCCCGCGGCGTCGACGTTCTCGATCCCGAGTTGCAGCGACGGCAGCGGCGTATCCTGCCCGCACTGCTGCGCGTAGATCTGATCGATCGACGTGCCGGCGAGCACATCGGACGCCTCGGTCTGTTTCGGATGCGCCGCGGTGAGGAACACCGCGCTCGATCGGAAATGATCCGCACCTTCCTCGGCGGCCGACCATGCCTCGGCGGGACGCAGATCCGTGTGGGTGACCACGGTGAGGTAGTCGCGGAACGGCTCGAGCGGCTTCAGGATCATCGTGAAGTCGAAGTCCGCGCCCACGGTCGTGGGCATCCAGTAATGCTTGTCGATGCCGTCCTGCGTGCTGCCGGCGCACCCGTGCACCATTTCGATGCACGCCAGCCGGGTGCGCGGCTGAGCAGCGGTCTTGCGCAACACCGTCTGCGCCGGCACCATCGCGTCGAGAAACGGCATTGCGATCGTCGCGCCCATGCCGCGAAGAACCGTACGCCGGGACAGATGTTTTTTCGTGATGAACATGGACATCAGTTCCCCTGAAGGCGGTGCAGCCGTGGCGGGGCCGGTCCGCGATCAGCCCGCACCGAGCCACCCCACCGCGCAGAGTCCGCGCGGCGGGGACCCCGTGGGGCTCGACGACAAGCGCTGTCACGGCTCACGCCTCCGCGCCCGGCGGGGCGGGGTCGCCAACGCGGCAGCCGCGTTGGGGTGCCGAGGCGTCCCCTCGCGGACACCCGCGTGAGGCTGGCGTTGTGATGCATTTTCATTTCCCTGGCGAGTCCAGGGCCTTTGTACTCGTCGTCTTCCGCACGGTCGTGATCGCATCGTCCGCTTTCCGCATCTGGAACGGCACGCTCTTGACGATGCCGAGGATGAACGCGGAGAAGCGGTAGTCGCTCGCGGCAGCTTCTCGCTCGACCGAGCGAACGGCCGGCAGGTCGCGATAGTCGATCAATCGGCCAAGGCCGTACGCGAGCAGACTTTCGGTGAAGCTTGCGATGAACGAGTCGGCCCGATTCAGGATCGCGTTCCGGAGGCTGACGGGGCCATCGAGCCTGGTGCCGTCGTAGAGCTGTCCTGTTGGATCGACGGGCGCGCCGCTGTCGTGCGCGCGCCACAGCCCGATTGCATTGAAGTTCTCGAGGGCCAGGCCAATCGGATCCATCATCCTGTGGCACCCGGCGCAGGCCGGATTCTTACGGTGCTCCGCGAGTCGCTCGCGCACCGGCAGCGGTTTTTCGTTGTCCGCATTTTCCATGAGCGGCGGCACGTTCGCCGGCGGCGCCGGCGGGGCAACGCCGAGCAGCACTTCCATCACATACTTGCCGCGAAGCACCGGCGACGTCCTGTTGGCGAGCGACGTCAGCGTCAGGATGCTGCCGTGGCCGAGCAGACCGATCCGGTTCGGGTCCGTGACCGGTACACGGCGGAACGCGCTTCCCTGAATGTTGGGGATTCCGTAATGCTTCGCGAGCACGTCGTCGACGAACGTGTAATCGGC
>QHWF01000120.1:0-2816 GCA_003222455.1 Acidobacteriota bacterium | reverse complement strand
AATTGTCCACGAGCGCTGCCGATCGAGGATCGGCCAGCATGCGACGAGCCTCGCCGTCGAGCGCGGCCGGATCTTTCAGTCTGCCCTGCGACGCCAACGTGAGCAGCCGGTCGTCCGGCCCGCTGCTCCACAGGAAGTACGACAGGCGGGACGCCAGATCCAGATCGTCGAGGCGATAGTTGGCGCCCGCCGTGGCGGCTGACGGCGTTCGCTCGAAACGGAACAGGAACTTCGGATTGGCGAGAACGGCCTGCACGGCCATCCGGATGCCGCCCTCGAAGCCGCCGTCCTTCCAGCCTTCCTTGTAGTAATTGAACAGGAACTCGCTGTCGGCGTCGGTCGGCGGCCGGCGAAATGCCTGGCGCGCGAGCGCGGCGATGATGTGCTGCGCGCAGTCCGCTTCGTCGCGCGTGGACGCCGGCGTGCAGGTGAAGATCTTCCGGCGGCTGGGCGTCCCGGTGATCCCGCCCACGGCAAACGGTCCGGCAACCGTCATGGACTGGAGGTGCGGCAGCGCGACGAACCCGGGAACGCCGGCACTGATGTCGACCATCGATCGCTCGACCTGCCGGAATTGATCCTCCGTCGGCCCGTCGAACTTCGCAATGAATGCCGCCGACACCCGGTGCGGCCCCGCAGTGATTCGCACTCCAGGCGTCGTCAGGATGTTCTTCGTTTCGGGAATGTTCGGATCGATGGTGAAGATCGCGGCCCGCGCGCCGTCCACCGACACGTCGATCTGCTGGCCCTGAAGGTTGGACGGCAGGTTCTGCCCGTACAAGGTTTCGAGGTAGTCGTAGTAGAACGTCAGCTTGAACGTATAGTCGCCGGTGGCCGGGAAGTTGTGGACCACCGACGTGCCGCCGCGTGTGCCAAGCGGTGCGCCGTCGACGTGACGCATCTGGTTCACCACTTTCGGCACCGTGTACATCGTTGTCGTGGGCGCGACGTGAGGATCGCCAACGGCCTCGCGGCTGATCTTGCTCGCGGCTCGAACGTACCCCTGCACGAGTGTCGGCGTCACGGCGAGGGCGTCGGCCATATTGTCGAAGCCGCGCCCCATCTCGTCGGCCGGCAGCATCGCCGAGACGTCCACGTCCAGATCGAGCAGGTCACGAACGGAGTTCCGGTACTCCGTGCGATTCAAGCGATGGAGCTCCGGCGCACCGGCAAATGGGTGCGCGGCGGCAGCCCGGTCGATTGACGTTTCGAGCGCCGCCGCGAGCGCCGTCGCGCTCGCGGCATCCGGGCGCGGCGCACCCGCCGGCGGCATCAGACCGCTGCGCAGCCGGCGAACGACTTTTTCGGCTTTCTCGGCGGAGCGTCCAGGATCAGCCAGATCGATCGTGGTCCACGAGAACCCGCCCGATGCTCGCTTGTCGTTGTGACAACCGGCACAGTACTTGTCAACGAGCGCCTGGCCGGAAAGTTTCGGCGCCGGCGTCTGCGCTGCGAGATCGGCGGCGGCAAACAGAAATGTACCAACACAAATGAGGACTGACGTTCCCGCAGCGGCAGCGCTTCGTCTGCGTGGGCGCGTGGTCTCGAATGTTGAAACAACGGTGGACAGCCAGGCGCCGGCTGGTGGTCGCGCCGGCAGGCAGGTTGTTCGAGCGGGCATACTTCTCCCAGTGGCGGAGAGTACTACTTTTGAACATGGTGAGTCTACGGTTTCATTGGCAACCCTCAACGCTCTGCTTCAGCGAACGTCACAATTGAACGCAAAGGACACAAAGACGCGAAGGAGAGACGGCCTTCGCGGCCTTTGCGTTCCAAGGCGCACTACCGCCGCGTGCTTTCAGCACCATCTGCGCAATCATCGGCATCAATGCCACGAAGACGCGAAGACAGACGAAGACACACCTGTCGCCGGCATCGGGATCGCCTGACCGTCGAGACCCGAGGCGCAGCAATGGCGTCGGTACGGTACACTCTCTCCGATGACTACTCAGACAAATGAGCGACCGGGCCGCAACGAGCCCTGTCATTGCGGCTCAGGCCGCAAATACAAGCATTGCTGTCTCGAGAAAGACGAGGCGCAGGCGGCTGCCGCACGCGCCAAGGCCGCATCAGAAGTGGCGGCTCCGTCCGCGGCGGCCGCGCCGGCTCCCGGACACGCGGCGCCAAAGCACCAGACGCACCAGCCTTGGAAGGCGGCCGCTGCACGCGGCTCTCGCGGGTTCGTGCCGCGCCCGCGGACACCCCGCAAGGTCGGCGGCGGCTGAGCGGCGGGCCATGCTGACGGCGATGTCAGCGAATGCCAATGCCGTTGACAATCCTCTCCGCTTCAGCCTGCGTGTAATCACCGCTGATCACTGCGGACGTGCTGATCGGGGCCCTGAGAACCGGGGCCATCACCACATCTCCATCTATAAGGATGGCTACGGGTCTGCCGATGTGGCTCACCGTAGCCTGGCGCATCTTTTGAGCGCCTGTCGCATTGAACTCCATGGCAATGTGGTAACTTGCCGGCCGGTCGCCCTGGATGACGCGGCTTTGGGCGATGTCCTCATTCGAAATGACGATCTCCTGGTGAACGTAAAGCACCCGGTCCGAACCAGCGATCCGCGCCTCACGTAGACCAGGGCCTGGTTGATCTTCCGCGAGACGCACCTCAAATCGAATGGCCGCCTGCAGCGTCGCGGCCCCTTGCCACCAGATTCGAGCACCAACGGCCACGATGCCGACGACGATCAAGACGATGGCAGCCGTCAGGGCAGCGGGTATGCGAGACCTTGCCGATGACGGGGTGGTGAGGTCAGATGCTGCCGCGACGATCGCTTGACGGAGCCGACCGCGCTCCGCCTCGAGCCGGT
>QHWF01000863.1 GCA_003222455.1 Acidobacteriota bacterium | reverse complement strand
GCGCGCGCCGCCTCGAGGATGGTGCGATCGGGGTCGGCGGTGACGCTGCGGCCGTCGATGGTAAGCGTGGTCATGGCGAGAAGGTTAGACGCTGTAGCGCGCCTCAGCAACCCGAAGCGGAGCAGGGCAACCACCGGTCCGCTATGTGCTTGCAGATGCTGTCAGAAGCGAAGCTACCAGACCCAACCCCTCGGAAGAACCCTTACTCGGACGCGCCCCGCCGGGCGCGAGCCCCCCCTAGCGGTGTCATCTGAAGCAGTGCACTTTTTCACGCCCGCACCGCAAGGTGCCGAGAAAACCTGTTAGCATCGAAGATGCTACCGTCAACAGGAGCGCTCATGGAACTGCTTCGTGGGGACCAGACGACGCGTCGCGGCGTGCGGCTCGCCTGCGGCGTTATCGCGCTGGCCGCGCTGGCGCTGGCCGCGTGCAACAACGAGACCCAGACCGGCCCGATTGGTGCCAACACCCTCGTGTTCGTCGGCACCGTGAACGGCGACAACGCCACGTTGAGTGGGTCGGCCGTGCTGACGATCGACGAAACACGGGTCGCGGCGACGTTCAAGATCCGCACGCCGAGCGCTGACGCCGGCACCGCCGCCAACGAGGCCGGCACCGCCAGCGGCATCGCCCCCGGCGACAACGGCACCGCCACCGACGAGGCCGGCACCGCCACCGGCACGCAGACAAGCACCACGCTCCAGGACATAACCAAAACGTGGACGGTCGACGTATGGAAGGGACGCCCCGTCAGCATCACCGCCGGAACCGGCGTGGGCCAGACGCGCACGGTGTCCTCCAACACCGCCAACACGCTCACCGTCTCGGCAGCTTGGACCACGACGCCCGACGGCACGTCCGACTACGCCATCACGCAAACGAGCACCACGCTCCAGGACATAACCAAGACGTGGACGGTCGACCTATATAAGGGAGCCGCCGTCAGCATCACCGCCGGAACCGGGGCGGGCCAGACGAGCACGGTGTCCTCCAACACCACCAACACGCTCACCGTCTCGCCAGGTTGGACCACGACGCCGGACGGCACGTCCGCCTACGTCATTACGCGGACGAACACGCTCGAGGACAACACCAAGACGTGGGCGACCGACGTATGGAAGGGACGCACCGACAGCATCACCCTCGGGACCGGCGCGGGCCAGGCGAAAGCGGTGTCCTCCAACAACGCCAATACCCTCGTCCTCGCCTCAGCCTGGACGACGCCGCCGGACAACACGTCCCAGTACGTCATCAAGATTCTGACGAGCACCACGCTCGGGGACCCGAGCAAATCGTGGACCAAAAACGAATGGGCGGCGCAACCGGTCTTCATCGCCGCCGGAATCGGCGCCGGACAGACGCGCACGGTGTCTTCCAACAGCGAAAACATTCTCACCGTTTCGCCAGCTTGGACCAAGACGCCGGACGGCACGTCCCAGTACCTCATCGAAACCACAATCGCGATCACGGGCACCTACAGCACCTCGTCCAAGGCCTTCTCGGCCACCGGCGGTGGGTACACATTCGACGGCGCATACGATGGCAGCTCCCGTCTGCAGGGCACATTCACCGGACCGAGCAGCGTGAGCGGGACATTCCTTACCGAGCGGGCTACGAACAACCCGAAGGCTTACTGCGGGACGTTCACGAGCTCCACCGGAGGGGACAACGGGATCTTCAACGTGACGCTCCACGGGGCGATCCTCTTCGGCATGGCTACGGCTGACGCCGGGACCGTGCTCGCGCTGGATGGGACGGTCTCGGGGAGCAACATCACGGTCGTCAACCCGAACGCCCCCGCTGGGCCGCCCCTCGCGACCGGCACGGTGAGCACTGACGGCAGTATGGTCGCCGGCGACTTCGACGACGGGGCGGGTAATCTGGGTACTTGGGAGGGCGCCCGTTGCGACCTGTGATGCCGCGGCCGCGTCGCGAGCCTCGCGGCGCGCGGTGAGGATGAGGCGAGAGTAAACAAAGGGCCGGCGAGATGCCGGCCCTTTGTCGCTTCAGTCGGTGTGATCCGGCAGGTGTCGGTGCGTGTGGTCGCCCGCCTCACCCTCATCGGTGAACCAACAGTAGGCCCAGATCTTTGCCGGGCGCAGCATCTGCCGGCCCGCGCGCAGGATGATCCCGAGCGGTTCGTCGTCCAGTACCAGAGGGAGGGTCGTCATGTGCAGTTCCCAGTTGTAAGCCGTAAGACGTGAGTGCAAGCTTCTCGCCACAAGGGCGTTCTTACAACTGGGCGTCTTACAACTAGTTACTGTGCCGGGTCGGCGCGGAGTGGCTAGTCCGACACGTTCGCCGCCGTGTCGAGCGGACGCAGGGGCTTCACCGCCACGAACCCCGCGCCGCGGCGCGTGCGGCGGCGGCGCGTGAGCTGCCATCCCGCGTACTGCGCCTCGAGCGACTCCGGCGCGAGCGGGATGACCTCCCGGGTCGCAGCCGTGGGCAGGACGACGTGGACGCCGCCCGCCCGCGTGCGCGCCTGGAGGTCGTAGAGCAGGGCGTGACGGTCCTTGGGCCGCGCGGCGGCCAGCGCGGCGGGATCGATCACCACGAGACTGGGTGCGACGTCCGGGAACCAGCGCCCGAAGTTGATCACGAGCGCCTGAAAGCGCCCGGCGAGCTGTTCCGTGACGGCTCGACT
>QHWF01000119.1 GCA_003222455.1 Acidobacteriota bacterium | reverse complement strand
CTTCGATGAGGCTCATCAACGGCGCGAAGACCTGATTGAGTCGCGGCTCGAGGTTGCGGTCTACCCACCGCTCCTTCCCCACCTGACGATAGTGGCGAAACCGAAACGTCAGCAGTTGGTTGCGGAGCTGGAGCGCTTCCCGCTTGTGCTCGTCGGGCAAGTTGATCGGGATGTCGTCCCGCAGTGATCGACCCCCAAAGGTTTCCGACAGGCACCGCGACTCCAACGCGCGGTCGTCGAACAGACCCCGGGTGGCGACGATCTAAGGGCCCGTCAAACATTAACCGCTTGTACTGACTGATCACCGCATGGTACGGTTCGCCTGTGGATGTGGCCACGCTGCGGGCGAAACACGCGGCCTTGTCGCCCGTGTTGACCGAGCGATCGCGCCGGCTGTGGGCCGCGACGGAGGCCCGGGCCATCGGCTACGGCGGCATCACCCGAGTGGCACAGGCCACGGGTATCGCCGCCTCCACGATTCAGCGGGGTCTGCGGGAGCTCGCCGCTGGTGACCCGCTGCCCGACACGCGCACGCGGAAGGCGGGCGGCGGCCGCAAGCGCACCACCGATCTCGACGCGACGCTGTTGCGGGACTTGGACGCGCTGGTCGAACCGACCGCCCCCGGCGATCCGGACTCGCCGCTGCGCTGGACGTGCCTGAGTACCCGCACGCTGGCGGTGGCCCTTGAGGCGCTGGGGCATCACATCAGTCACACGCTCGTGGCGGAATTGCTCCAGGGGCTGGGCTACAGCCTGCAGGGCAACGTGAAGACGCGTGAGGGACGCCAGCATGTCGACCGGGACGCGCAGTTTCGGTACATCGCGCGTCGGGTGCGGGCGGCGCAACGGCAGCACCAACCGACCATCTCGGTGGATACGAAGAAGAAAGAGTTGGTCGGCGACTTCAAGAACGCCGGGCGCACATGGCGTCCGACCCAGACGCCGCAGCGCGTGCGCGTCCACGACTTCCTCATCAAGACGCCGGACGGCGGCAAAGCCATTCCGTACGGCATCTACGATCTGCACCGCAACGAAGGATGGGTGAGCGTCGGGATCGACCACGACACGGCGACCTTCGCCGTCCAGTCGATTCGACGCTGGTGGCAGCAGATGGGCCGCCCCGCCTATCGCGAGGCACAGTCGCTCTTGATCACGGCGGATGCCGGCGGCAGCAACGGCGCCCGCGTGCGCCTTTGGAAGTGGGAACTGCAGCAGCTCGCCGATCGGACGGGTCTCGCCATCACGGTCTGTCACTTTCCACCGGGCACCAGCAAGTGGAACAAGATCGAACACCGGCTGTTCTCCCACATCGCGATGAATTGGCGCGGCACGCCCCTCGTGGACCTCGCCACGATCGTGAGTCTGATTGGATCGACCCACAGTCGCGCCGGCCTGCACGTCCGGTCCGAACTGGATCGCGGCCAGTACCCCAAAGGCGTCACCGTCAACGACGCCCAACTCGCGACCGTCTGCCTCACGCGACACCGGTTTCACGGCGACTGGAACTATACGATTCACCCCGCCACCCGACCACAAGACAAGTCAGTTTATGTCTGACAGGCCCTAAGGGATGTCGCGGCTATTCATCGCGAGTGCGGCGTGCGCTCGCAGGAGGCAGGGAATCATGAAGGTACTCGGTACGGCTATCGCGATCCTCGCGCTGACCGCAGCGCCGTCGATCGCGCAGGAGAAAGGCGTCTTGGATCCTGCCGGCTACGTCAGCGGATTCGGCGGTGCGGCGTGGACCGCCGGCAATTCCACAGGCAGCGTGCTGTTCGAAGGCGGCGTGCGGGTCGCGCCGCATGTGATGGTCTTCGCCAACGTCGGTCGGTTCGCGGATCTGCAGGCCGATCTCGTGCCGACCATTGACGCGACCACGACAGCCTTGTCCAATTCGGGCCTGGGAGTCACGGGCACCGGGACACTTCCCGCGTGGTACGGCGTCGGGGGTGTGCGGGCCGAGATTCCAGCCAACGTCCACGTCCTGCCATATGTTCTCGGCGGCATTGGCGCCGCTCACCTCTCACCGACGGCGCAGTTCACGTATTCGAGCGGAACGATGCCGGACGGCTCGGCGCCGGCGATTGGTACGGACGTGACCTCGACGCTCGTGTCAACAGGGAGCTACACAGCGCCTCCTTCGAGCAACGCCTTCATGCTGATGCTCGGCGGCGGCGTGGCGGTGCCGCTCGTACCGCACTGGGCTGTCGACGTCGGCTACCGCTATTCGCGGATTGCGGCCGACACGACGCTGAGCGCGACCGGCCTGAACACGAACGTGATGACGTTCGGTTTCGGCTATCGCTTCTGAATCCGTTACCAGCGTGCCGCGGCGCCGCCGTGTGCCGCGGCCCGCTCGCCGCAACCGAGCGACGTCGCTCGGAGCTCGCGGCGACGGTCACTGCGCGTGCAGCGAACCGCCGTGTGTACTGAAGGCGGTTGGGAGTGCTTGAAATGCCGGCCAGTGAGGAACCGCTCACGGAGTGGATCAACCGCGTACGCGGGGAGTATCTCGAAATGCCAGGCCTCTCCTTGACAACGTGGCAGATGCGACGGTTGTGGCGGATCGACGCCCGCACCTGCGAGGCCGTCGTGGACGCGCTCGTCGCGTCGGGCTTCCTGTATCGCTGCGCCAATCAGACGTATGCCCGAAGCGATGGCCTCGCGTAGGCTACGCAACCCTTGGCACGAACGCGAGAAAACGACGCGGGTTGTCCACGAGGATCTTGTGGAGCGTCGCCTCCTTGACCCCGGCCGCCTTCAGCTTCGGGACGAAGTCGGTCAAGACCAGCGAGTACCCGCCGCCGCCGTTCTTCTTGAGCAGTCCTTCGATTGCCATGTCGGACGAGAGCAGGACGCGATCCTCGAGCCCGGCCTCGAGCACGGCCACAATCATCCCGACCTTGGCCTCGTCCGACAGCCCCGTCGGAATGCCAACCGTGTCGAATCCGACATACGCGCCGCGCCTGGCGATGGTCTTGTGCGTTTCCGCCTTGGGATCGTCTCGGATGTCCGCCAGGTGGCCGATGCAGATGCGCCGCGGATCGACCTTCATCTGCTCGAAGATGCCGAGCTGCTCGAGTGCACACGCTTTGCACCCTTCGTGCGGCGTGTGAGTGAAGACGGACATGCCGGTCCGAATCGCAGCCCTGCTGACCGCGCGGAACACCTTGCGCTCGTCGTCGGTCATCGTCGCCGACTGGCCGCTCTCTCCGAAGGCGCCGTATCGCTCACGTCGCGCCTCCTGTTCGATCTCCTCGGCCAGCTGCTGCTCGGACTTCGCCGACAGGTCCGTCGGAAACGAGCTCTGGTTGAAGAACCCGCCACTCGCGACGACGTACATGCCGGTTCGCGTCTGAATCGTCTTGAGATCTTCGATCTTGCGTTTCAGGTCGGTCGGCCCGGCATCCACGATGCAGACCAGGCCGTCCTTCTTCGCCGCGTTCACCTCGTCAATCATGAGGCTGACGTCTTTCGTGTATGTCCCGACCGAACCCATCGGTCGGCCCCCCGGCAGGCGGCGAGGCAGTGCTGCGTCGGCCGGTGGCCCGGGCGGAGGCTGCGCACCACGTCCGCGCCCCTCCTCAGGCATCGTCAGCGACAGGTGCTCGTGAAAGAGCGTCGTGCCGCCGGCGAGCGCCTCGGGAGAGATGTCGCTCAAGACAGTGCGAATGACCGCTCCTTTGGGGAAGCTCACGCGGGCACCGCTCGCTGGCTGCAGCACAGTGGAGAGGAGATCGACGTCGTCGCCGAATGTTGAAGCCAGCCCGACGCCAGCGCTCAGGCCCAGCAGGCCCATGAAGTCACGGCGGGTTGTCAGCACGCGACGCGGGTCGTGATCTTCTGTCATGCGATCCTTCCAGTTGCCGTCGCAGCCTGCCGGGTCGAGGATACGGTGTCGGCCACCGGGGCTGAAGAGCGCGATGCGAGTGTGGCACACTACGTCCTCCTTGATGAAGTTCAACCTTCGCGCACTGCTCTGGACCGTCGGCCTCTTCCTCGTGGCCGCCACGATCTTCGGGATCGCCCGCTTTGCGCGGCAGCGCGATTTCTATGACTTCGTGGTCTACCGCATTGCGGGGGAGCGGGCCCTCCATGGAGAGCCGCTGTTCCGGCCCGACGATGGTCATTATCAGTTCAAGTACTTCCCCGCGTTCGCTGTTGCCGCGATCCCGCTGGCCCTGATCAATCAAGACACCGCCATCGCGGCGTGGTTCTTCCTCTCGTTCGGTCTGCTCGTCGCTTTCGTGCGGCGGTCGGTCCGCGCCCTGCCCGAGCGCCGCCACGGCGAACTCGCGCTGGCGCTGCTCGCGACGCTGCTGCTCGGACGCTTTTACGTGAGAGAGCTGATTTTCGGGCAGGACAACGTGCTGTTCGGTCTTGTGCTCGTGCTGGCGCTCACCGCAGTGCAAGGGCGCCGCTTCGTGCTCGCGGGCGCGCTCGTCGCGGCGGCCGTATTCATCAAGCCCAACGGTGCCGTGCTGCTGCCCTGGGTCGCGGTCGCCGGCGGCATCACAGCGGTCCTCGCGTCCATCGCCGGGATCGTCGCCGGCCTGGCGCTCCCGATCATCGTCTACGGCTGGTACGGCAATCTGACGCTTCTCTCCACCTGGTACACGACGGTCACGTCCACGACGCCAGAGAACCTGCTTTCTCTCCAGAACATCTCACTGGCGACCATGTGGGCGAAATGGATCGGACCCGGCTCTGCGGCCGCAGCGCTCGCGGTCGTCAGCGGGCTCTGGCTGCTGGCACTGGTCGCGTGGGTATGGTCCGCGCGGGCGCGAGTGACCGAGCCCGACTACCTCGAGGTCGCCATGCTGATGCTCCTCGTGCCGCTCCTGTCGCCGCAGAGCTGGGACTATGTCCTGCTGCTCGGCACACCTGCGGTCGTGTGCCTCGTGGACCGGCTGCCGGACGTCTCGCTCAGGTGGCGTGTGGTCATCGTCGCGGCACTGCTCTTCACCGGCTTCACGTTCTTCGATGTCGTCCGCCGCACGATGTATTACGGAATTCAGCGAGCGTCGCTCATGACCGTGGCAGCGATGGTGCTCGCTCTCGGCCTCGCGCATCTCCGCGCGCGGTCGCTTGCGTGATCCGCGGGCGTCACGCGACGCGACAGGCCCGAGTCAGCAGCCTGTAGCCTGAAGGCTGTTGATGGAACCTGCACGTTGCCGATAAGTAGCCGCGTGGCGCCTGTACGCCGTGTGGCCCAATGGAACGTCGTCCCGCCTTGCGTCCGGGCCCGCAGTGGTCGCCCGATTACTACCGACGGATCGGCGCGCGGTACGTCTGGGGCGCGGGGCGTGCCCGTCGCCTGAAGCTTGATGTGAGGAGCAGCCTGCTGCAGCCCGTCGCCTGAAGCCTGATGTCGGGTGTGAACGTTCCCGCCGATTACGATCGTCGGCCGTTCGACATTCTTGTAACCGCTACTGCTTGCAATAGCTCGCGGGATCACACCGATCAATGGGGCACTCGATTCGCGCGGTCTTCAGGAGCGGCGGTCGGTTCTGGCGCGATAGGATTTGCCGTCTCTCCCGGTGACGCGATCTGGCAGGTGACAACCGGTTGTCACCTGTGCCCTGACGCGCGATACGAATTGCTGCGAGCAGCCGATCTGGTCGGCGATCTTATGCTGGCTTCGCTCCGGCCATGTCTTCAGCGCCAACTCGATCGCGTGCTTCTTGTCGTTCTTCGAGAGCCGTAGGATGCCGTCGCGATCGGCACCGAGCGCGAACCAGATGGCGTCCGTGCTCATTCGTCAGGTGTCCAGCCCTACAGTTCCCGCGGGGTCGATCCGATACCAGACAGACATAACCTCGCCTGCGGATCGGTCCTCCGGCGCGGGCTGGGAGCGCCGGCCCTCGGGAAATCTCCTTGGGGCTGGCGCTTTTGCTTTACCTCTCGGCGAGGAGGCGGCGTGTGATGGCGTGGGACGAGGAGCTGGACCGGTTGGCGCTGTTCGTTTATGAGCACCTGGGCGAGGAACAACTGGAAGCGGCCGTGGATCGAGCCGTGGCCGCAGGCGCCCGCGACAACGCACGCGCCGAGCCACTCGTTGGCGCCGTCACGGCTGTTGTCGGCGCTGTCATCCCAGAGGATGCGTATTACGAGGCGTTGCGAGTCGAGTTGCGGAAGCTGGTCAGGCCTCACTGAGGAACCGCGCCGCGTTTACTGGCGCACGTGATCGATCTGCCAGATGACACCGGTGAGTTTGGCTCATCCGTCCGGCTTCATCGCTGTTGAATGGTCCATCGCTGAGGTGGCGGATTACCGGCTCAATCCACCATTCTTCCTCGATGGTCGAATCGAACCGGGCAAGTGAAGCTGGGCATCACACACCTGCTCCAAATGCGCGCGCTCCCCGTCCGCCCAAGCGACCGCCTCGGCGCTGCGGATTTCCCATAGCGGCTCGGGCTCACGCGGTACTACCCGTGCGGTCTTCAGCAGCGGGGCGTACCAGAGATCGTCGTCGACCATCAATCGTCGTGGTTCGCCGCAGTGCCGAGCTGCAAGCGGAGGTACTCAAAGGCGAGAGCGAAGCCGACGTAGCGGGCCGCTTTTTCGAGTGTCCGCCCCGCCGACGTCTCGCGTAAGAGCGCGGCGTCGCGGGCATCGTCGACGTCGCCTACCATCGGGAGCGACGACCGCATGAGGGCCTCGATCCCCCCCAGGTACGGATCGGAGGGATCAAAGGCGTCGTCTTCGAGTCGATCGATCAGGGCGATGGGATCGGCAGCGAGGAGCTCGGCGAGACGGGTATCTGCAGATGGCATCGGAACCTTCATTTCTGGCGCCTGATGAGGCGCGCGCCGTGCAGGGTCCCGTTAAAAAAAGGGGAGCCCCAGACCGGCCTGGAAGCGGGTACGGGCTAGGGCCGTTCGCGCGCCATAACGCGCCAGCGGCCCGCTTTCGACGCGACCGTCGCCCGTCCTGGCGGCCGCGCTCCATCCCAGTAAACCACAAGCAGCTTGGTCTGCGGTGACCGGGCCTGCACAAATCTTGCGCCAGCCTGAGTTTGTAGGCTCGTGCGCCTGCTAATGGTAATCACTCGGTGTTCACCTGCCGGATCGTGGAGAGGGTTGTCGCTGACTTGCCCCACTTCTCTCCGGGGGACGGCGGAGCCGGTGCTGGGCTCGCCGGTCTGGTGGGCTTAGCGGGTAGGCGTCGGCGCCGCGAAGTAGACGCCGGCGACGGCTTGCATGACGATCTTTAGGCGCTGCTCGACGGGGAGGTGTCGATAGTCGTTGTGGCCGAGTTCGCGCGCGAGGTCGTGCAACCTGTCACGAACGCGGGCCAGGAAGGTCGGCTCGGTCTCCAGGCATTCGATCGCTTCTCCGTCGAGCCGTTCGAGCGCCTGCATGAGGTCGGCGACGAGGGCGTCAACGAACGGGTCGCGCTCGTCGTCGTCGCGGTCTGGACGTGATGTGCTCATGGTATTTTCCTCGTGAAAAACCCTTGTCATCATCTGATGCTAAGGGTTATCGGACGAATACCCCTACGACTGTTTCGGCGATGGTCCTCGCGGCAAGCGAGAGACAGTCGAGCTCCGCCGCCGATGGCATCGACCACGCGAGCAGGGCCACGAGCGATCCGACGAGCATGAGGAAGGCGAGGACGCGCGCGCTCACTGCACCACCTGCTCGGGCAGCAGCATTTTCAGTCGCGAGCGAAATCAGCCGGGCGCGGTCCAATGAGAAATCGTCACCGGTTGGCGGAGCGACGCGCCCGAGGATCGAAGAACCGCTCGTGCTCTTTACCGCTTTCCAGCGACGATAAGCGGCGTTTGTTGACGATGGGCCGCGAGCCACGATGCAGGCGAAACAGGCGGGGTTATCGAGGAAATCGCGGGTTTTCCAGGGGAAAGCGAATGGTGGACGGCTGAAGGCCTGCGTTCCTTTGCCTCAGGAACTGATCGAAGGTCAGATCGGACACCACCTCGACGACGCGGCCGAGGACGTCGATGCCTGCAGCGGGGCTGTAGGCCCATTGCGTGCCCGGCTGGAAGTCGAGCGGCACCGACGCGAGCCGCGGAATGTAGTCTGCGAGCGTCTCGGTCGGCTTGCGCGGCGACAGCTTCGCGAAGGCCTCCCCGGATAGCCGTCTCAGCCTACGTCCTTGCCCTCGCCTGCGCCCAATACCGCCGCGCCTCGCCATCCGGATCGTTCTCCACCCTGCACATATCGTCGAACAACATCGTCGCGCGGGTCGTCGGGGTGTACGCCGGCCAGTCGGGCAGCTCGCTCACGCGCGGTTTCCCGGTGCGTGCGAACGCGATCCAGGCGGCGTTCATCCTCGCCGCGAGGGCGTGCGCCTGAGGCAGATCGTGCGTCAGGACGGGCATGTGCCGCGTGTTGTCGAGGACAAACGCGATCTCGCTTCCATGGACGGCGCCAAATCGGCCGGCGAAGCTCGGGGTCTTCCAGTCGAATCGAAACATGTATACGGGCGCCCTTGCCTGCTGCGTCTGGCGTTCGGCCAGCGCAATCGCGCTCGTCCAGAAGCCGCTGTCCGTCTGAATGCGTACGAGCAGGTCGCCGTCCGACGCAGACGGGAAGAGGCGGCGATAGAGGCTGACCACGGTGTCGGCCTCGGCACCGACCTGTCGCTGCACGCGTGCGCGCAGCCCGGCTTCGTCGAGTCTATAGAACTGATCATCGCCGCCCAGCGTCAGCGTCGCCTCGTCTCTCGTCGTGCCAACGATGATCGGGATATCGGCGGCGAGCGGCGTCGCAGACGGATCGAACATATGCTGCGGAATCATCTTGGGATCGAGAATCGGGCCGAATCCTCCAGGCGGGGGCGGATCCTTCGGAAAGAGCCTGGTGGACGACGCCATCTGCTGCCCTTCGAGCAGCATTTCGACAGGAAGCTTGTGCAGCTCGGAAATGCGCGACTTGTCGAGTCCGAGACGCTTCAGGAACAGCTCGGCAAGCTTCGTTGCCTGCTCACGGGATCCTGTCCGGAGGCTGGCGCCGCTTTCGATCCCGGCACGATGAAAGAGTCCTTTTGCGGCCGACATCCCGAGCAGCGTCGAGGTCTTCATGCCGCCGCCCGATTCGCCGAAGATCAACACGTTCTGCGGGTCGCCGCCGAAATTCTCGATGTTGTCGCGCACCCACTCGAGCGCCGCGACGAGATCGAGCATGCCGACGTTGCCCGAGAGGGCGTACTCCGACCCGGCGAGGTCGGCAAGGTTGAGAAAGCCGAGACAGCCGAGTCGATGGTTGACGGTGATGTACACGACGTCGCCGCGGCGCGCCGTGTTGTGGCCGGCGTAGATCCGGTTGTTGCCTGTGTTCGAGGTGTACCCGCCGCCGTGAATACGGACCATGACCGGACGCTTCCGGCCATCCTTCAGCGCCGGCGTCCAGATGTTCACGACGAGACAGTCTTCGCCGGGAGCGCCCAGCATGCCGTTCACGCGATCGAGGATCATCGTGAACTCTGGCCCGCCGCCTGGCACCTGCGGCGCCTTCGATCCCCAGAGGGTCGCGTCCCGAACCCCGGACCATGGTGCAGGCCTGACGGGCGGCATGAATCGGTTCTTGCCCGCGGTGCTGGCGCCGTAGGGGACACCCCGGAACATCTTGATGCCCTCGGGCGACGTCAGACCGCGCACCTTGCCGTATGCCGTTTCCGCGATCGGCTCGGATCCGGCGCCCGCAGGTTTCGCTGAGGGTCGTACTGGCTTCGCCGGCGCGATCGAGGGGATCGTCACGCCGGCTGCGCCAAAGACGAGGGAGGTCTTCAGAAACCGCCGGCGGGAGTGCCCTCGATCCTTTTCCATGGTGATCAGCGCTTCTGGGCCGCTTCTCTCTCCTCTTGCCGATGGCCGGCGAGGATGTTCGGCAGCCCGTAGTTACCCTCGTGACACGCGTACTCGTAGATCGGGCCTTCGACTTTCCTCATGGGAATCGACGCCGTCCAGGATTGTGTGTACCAGACGCGGTCGTCTACGGTCACCTGGTAATCCATGGCATCGGCCACCTTGCCGCTTTCACTGGGACCGAAGGCGCCGCCGTTGCGCTGTTCGATGTCGCGGAAGTTCGTGGTTTCGATGACGAGCGTGGTCCCTTCCCAGTGGCCGCGCGAGTCGCCCAGCCACTGCTTGATGGCGCTGCCGACATGGGAACGTCCGTCCATCGGGATGATCCGCACGTCGTGGATCATCTCGACCATCATCACGACGTAACCCGGTATCTGGAGGATCTGGTAGTTGTGGTTGTAGAACCCGGGCATCATCGCGCCGGGCAAACCGCGCGTAATGCACCGCTCGTAGGGACCCCGATCCTCGGGCTTGTCGGCCGGACTGGTTTTTCGCGACTGCGCCTGCCGGTCCGCAATCTTCTGGGCCTCAGGCGTCAGGGGCGGGAGACGTCCATCGGCCGGCTGCACGAGCAGCGACGTCCGGTTCTCGGAGAGCTTGCTGCTCGTCTCGAACCAGATGCTCGCCGCGTATCCGGTGCGCTGTCCGGGGGTCTGCTCCCGTATGGGCTTGGCTTCGCCCTCCGCCTGACGTTCG
>QHWF01000859.1 GCA_003222455.1 Acidobacteriota bacterium | reverse complement strand
GATGCTGACGGCCAACGGCGCATTGGCCGATGCGCTGGCCAAAGGGTGCGAGGTGGCTGCCGGAGACGCGGCGGATTTTCTGAACGCGTGCGCAGAAATCGGAATACTCGAGACCCGCGCCCCACCCGTGAGTAACGCCGAGCTCACCCCGGACGATTCGATGAAGACGATGGTGCTGGACGCCTGGCGGAAAGTGGTCGGCAATCCGTGGCGGGAAGAATCCGATTAGGAATCGGACTCCCTACCTCACGATCCGCAGCACCCGGCCGTCGCCGGTCAGGATATAGAGCTCACCCGCACCGTCCTGTCCGAAGGACTGCGTGACATTGGTTCCCACGTTCACCATCGGCGCCTGCCTGACCGTCGCCATACCGTTCTCGAAGCTCAGGCTGCGCACGAAACCCCTGCAATAGTCCGAAAACAGGTATTGCCCCTGCAGCTCGGGGATCGCGGCGCCCCGGTATACGTAACCCCCGATGATCGAGCAACCCTGAGTGTGATCGTAGTCGTACACCGGTGCCGTGAGCCCGGGTGTCGTGCAAGGGCCGCCAATGGCAAGGCACAGATTTCCCTCCATGATGCTCCAGCCGTAGTTTAGGCCGGAGGCGCTCGCCGAAACCACGTCGATTTCCTCGCGTGCTCCCTGGCCGACGTCGGCGATGTACAGCTGCCCCGCGTCGAAGGCGTAGCGAAAGGGATTGCGCAAACCGATCGCCCAGTTCTCGTTCTGGCCCACGTTCGGCCAGACCGGATTGCCAGCGGGGATCACGTAGGGGGGCGTGCTAACGTCGATGCGCAAGAGCTTGCCGAGGTGCGAAGCCGCGTCCTGGGCGTGCATGAATTGATTGTTCCCCCCTCCGCCATCGCCCGCTGACAAATACAGCATTCCGTCCGGCCCGAACGCCACCCGGCCGCCGTAATGATTGTTGGCGTCCCGGTGCGGAATCCGGATCACCTCCGCCCCCGGCGTTTGGAGAACGTTCGGGTTGGAAGACACTTGATAGCGCTCGACGACGATGTCTCCCGTTGTGTTGGGTATGTTCTCGATGAAGTGCACGTAGACGAAGCCGCTGGTGGGATACTGCGGATCGAAGGCGAACGAAAGCAGCCCCGCTTCGCCTTGGACAGTCACGCGGTTCGAAATGTCGAGGAACGGCGTCGTCTGCAGCACGCCTCCCTGAACGACGCGAATGCGCCCCGGGCGCTCGGCGATGAAGAGACGCGAGTCTCCCGGCGGCGCCTGCAAGTCAATCGGGCTGGAAAGGCCGGCGGTCACGCCAAGAACCTCCTGCAATTGCACCGCGAAGGGCGGCAAATCGACCCTGGTGCTATCTCCGCATGCGGCGGGCAGCAGCAGCCCGAGACCAACAACCAGCGTACGCCACGTTCTCATCAGGAACTCCTAGGAAGCACCCAGGACCTTCAGGTGCGTCACCACGCTCCGCCCGAGCGCGGAAAGCGCGTAGCCTCCCTCGAGAACCGACACGATCTTTCCCCCGGCGTATTTGTCCGCGACCTCTTTGATCCGCTGCGTGACCCAGGCGTAGTCGGCTTCGGTAAGGCGCAGGCCCGCCATGTCGTCCTCGACGTGGGCATCGAAGCCCGCCGAGACGAAGATCATCTGCGGCTCGAGCTCCTCGAGCGCCGGCATCCAGATTCTCTCCACCGCCGCGCGCAACGCCTTGCCGTCGGAGCCCGCCGGCAGCGGCACGTTGGCCATGTTCGGCGCGGGATTCTCGGTGCCGCTGTAGGGATAGAACGGGTGCTGGAATATGCTCGCCATGACGACACGCTCGTCGTCGCTGAAGATGTCCTCGGTGCCGTTGCCGTGGTGAACGTCGAAATCGACGATCGCCACGCGCTCGACGCCGTGATGCTCGAGCGCGTGCTTGGCCCCGACAGCGACGTTGTTGAAAAGGCAGAACCCCATCGCGCGGGTGCGCGTCGCGTGATGGCCGGGCGGGCGCACCGCGCAAAACGCGCTGTCGGCACGCCCTCCGATCACGAGGTCCGTGGCGAGCACCGCGGCCCCCGCCGCGTGAAGCGCCGCATCCCAGGTGTGCGGGCACATCGCGGTATCGGGGTCGAGGTGTACGATACCGCTCCGCGGCGAAGCCTCGCGGATCGCTTCGATGTACTCGCGGGGATGCACCCGCGCGAGCTCGCTCGTCTTGGCGGCCGGCGCATCATGGCGCTCGAGGAGTCCGGCAAGCCCCGAGGAGATGAGATGATCTTCGATCGCGGCGAGTCGCGCCGGGCTCTCCGGGTGGTGGCGGCCCATGTCGTGCCTTGCGCAGTCGGCATGGGTGATAAACGCCGTCGCCATGAGCTTTATTCCTTCCGTCCAATCATATCGGCTTTCCAGTAGACTCACGATTTTAACAGACGGATTTCAGGCACAGCCAAATCGGATGTCCTATCCGCTCATTCAGGGCGTCGTACAGCAAGCGGGAAAAATCATCCTCGGCAAGGAGCGCCAGATCCG
>QHWF01000858.1 GCA_003222455.1 Acidobacteriota bacterium | reverse complement strand
TCTCCGAGACCCGCGCTGTCGATGTAGGGGACGCCGGCGAGATTCAACACAATTTTCTTGTGGCCCTGGTTGACGATGCTGTTGACCTTGTCCTTGAGCAGCTCATCACCTTCGCCGAGCGTGATCTTGCCGCGCAAGTCCAGCACCACCACATCGCCGACTTTCCGTTCCTCGATCTCCATGCAAACGCTCCAAATGGTTGCGTGCGAATGAGCTTACCACCCACCTTCGCCGACTTGCAATCGTGGCCGCTGCCGGGATCACACCCCGAGTTCGTTCGTCCGCAGAACTGCCGACGCTGTAGCAGGCTGCTGAAAAACGCAGCCTGAAGTGAAAAGTTAAAACAGAAAGTTAAAAGCAGGCGGAAAATCGCACTTTTCTGTTTTGGCTTTTCAGTTTTAACTTCAGGTCGGCGCCTTTTTCAACGACCTGCTAGGAGCGTGTCTGAAAAACAAAAACACGCTCCTAGGAGCCCGTTCGCCATTACTCGGACGGGCTCCTAGCGTGATTCAGACGAGACGAGAGTGCGACGGTCTGGATCTAAATGCCGCCGGCCCCGGCAAACTTGCGGGACTGGAAACATTCCTTACAGAACACGGGGCGGCCCTGCGTAGGCTTGAAGGGCACCGTCGTCTCCTTGCCACAGGCCGAGCACGTGGTGAGGGTTTCAACCCGCTCGCGGACGGCACCTGCGCCAATCGGACGCGCAGCCCGCTTGCTCTTGCAGGCCTTACACCGTTTCGGCTCGTTCTTGAAGTTCTTGTCGGCGAAGAACTGTTGTTCGCCCGCCGTCCAGATGAACTCTGTGCCGCAGTCCACGCACCTGAGGATCCTGTCTTGGAACTCCATCGGTCGCTACCTCGTCGGGGTCGGTGCACTCCGTACCGTACTCTCACGGCGGCCCCCCGGTCCCGCGGACGCCTCGGCCGTCCACGTTCCGGCGGGCCTCCGGGCGGTTATTCGAGCTCCCGCCGGAGCTTCTTTCGATTGCGCTTTCGGGCGAGCGCCTGCTTGGCTCGGCGTTTGTCACCTGGTTTCAAATAGAAGGAATGCTTCTTGATATCTTTGATGATGTCTTCCTGCTGAACCTTCCGTTTGAAGCGGCGGAGAGCACTTTCGATGGATTCGCCCTCCTGGATCTTCACTTCAGCCACGCGCATACACCCCCTTTGGGCGGCAGATAAGTCGGTAAACGGGTCGGAACATCAAGGACGTAAAAAAGACAGGATTATCAAATGTGCTAGGCTACCATGAGTAAGCGCGGATTCTAGGCGCAAACCTTGTCGAGGTCAACGAAATAGTCCCGGTCGGGATGGAGCCGCCTTTCACGCCCTAAGTCCTTCACATCATGCGGGTTCTCGTTATCGGCAGTGGTGCGCGCGAGCACGCGCTGATAGCCCGGCTTTCGAGCGACCGAGATGTCGGCGAGCTGTTGTGCGCGCCCGGGAACCCGGGCATCGCGCGGCTCGCGCGAACCAGTCCGGTCGACCCGACCGATCTCGACGGCCTGTTGACGCTGGCCGATCGCGAGGCCATCGATTTCACGGTGGTCGGGCCCGAACTGCCGCTCAGCTCCGGCATCGTGGACCGGTTCGCCGCCGCCGGGCATCTCATCTTCGGTCCAACAGCTGCGGCCGCCCGACTCGAGTCGAGCAAGGCGTTCGCGAAAGCCCTGATGGCGCGGCACAGCGTGCCGACAGCCCGGTTCCGCACCTGCGAATCCGCAGGCGAAGCGCTGGACGTCATTGCTTCTAATACGTTCGGTTGGCCCGTTGTGCTCAAGGCCGATGGCCTGGCCGCGGGTAAAGGCGTCGTGATTGCCGACGATGCCGCGAGCGCCGAGGCAGCCGTGCGTGCCGCGATGCATGAGCATCGCTTCGGCGCCGCGGGCGCCCGCCTCGTCGTCGAAGAATGTCTGACCGGACAGGAAGTTTCGTTCTTCGTCATCAGCGATGGATTGCACACGGTGCCATTCGGGAGTGCGCACGATCACAAACGGATCTTCGACGACGATCGCGGACCGAACACCGGCGGCATGGGCGCCTTTGCGCCGAGCCCGCTCATCGATTCCGGCGTCGAGGCGTGCATCATGCGCGACATCATTCAACCCGTAATCGAGGCGATGTCGGCCGAGGGCGCTCGGTTCCGCGGATTTCTCTATGCGGGCTTGATGTTGACGCCGGCTGGCCCCCACGTGATCGAGTTCAACGTCCGGTTGGGCGATCCAGAAGCCCAGGTGATTCTGCCGATGATCGCCGAGCCGCTCCTGCCCCTGCTGGCGACTGCCGCCACGGGCGAGCTCAGACAGTCATCGGTCCG
>QHWF01000857.1 GCA_003222455.1 Acidobacteriota bacterium | reverse complement strand
CTGCAGCATCGGTTATCAGCTGCAATCGGGCGCCGCTGCGCCGAAGGATCGTGGACTGGCGATCGCAGGGTTTAGTATCCAGACGCTGACCCTCGATGCGACGAGCTACAACACCATCAGCGGCACCTCCATGGCCACGCCCGAGGTCGCGGGGCTCGCGGTGATGCTGCGCGCTTACAATCCGCAGTACACTTACGCCGATACCGTCAACGCCATCAAGAATGGCGGAAGATCCGTCGCCGCCCTGGCCGGAAAAACTACCACGGGCAAGGCGGTCGATGTCATGTCGTCGCTGGCGTACATCAATCCGCCCACCGGCCTGACGGCTACGGTGCAATAGGGGGCGGAATGCCATGCTGGAGGAGGGGGCAGCGCATCGGACTCGTGGTGGCTGCGGCGAGTTTGGTTGCGGGGTCTGCCTGCAGTCGGACGCCGAGCGACTCTGCGCCGAAACCCATGGACCTTTCGTCGCGTCAGACCCGGGTGCCGGGGGAGTATCTCGTCACGCTCGCCGCGGGAGCCGATGTCAAGGCCATCGCCGACCTCTACGGGCGTTATGGGATCAAAGGCACTCAGGATCTCGGGCGCAACCTCTTTCTCGTGAGACTCACCGAGGATCCGGGACCAGCCAAACTGGAGGAGCTGCGCGGGCAGAACGCTCAGATCAAAGCCGTCCAGCCAAACTTTGTGTACCGAGGCAACGGACGCGGCAACATTCGGTAGACCAAGTAATTTCCGCAGGACTCTACCGCCCTCGATAAGCAATGCGGTAAATCGCTCCCGCGTAATCATCCGAAACGAGCAGCGATCCGTCGGGCATGACCTCGATGTCCACCGGCCGGCCCCAGGCCGATTCGCCCTGCAGCCAGCCCTCGGCGAACACTTCGTGCTTCAGCACGCGGCCGCCTTCGACGACCACGCGGGCGACGCGGTAGCCGATTTTCCTCGAGCGGTTCCACGAGCCGTGCTCGGCGATGAAGATGTTGTTGCGGTACTCGGCCGGGAACTGATTTCCCGTATAAAAGCGCATGCCGAGCGCGGCGACGTGCGGTCCGAGCTTCACGGCGGGCGGCGCAAATTCCGAGCACGGGCGCTTGCGCCCGAATTCCGGGTCGGCGGTGTCGCCCTGATGACAATAGGGATAGCCGAAGTGCATCTCGGGTCTGGGCGCGTGGTTCAGCTCGTCCGAGGGCAGGTCGTCGCCGAGCATGTCGCGGCCGTTGTCGGTGAACCACAATTCCCGCGTGCGCGGATCCCAGTCGAATCCCACCGAGTTGCGCACGCCGCGCGCGAATACCTCGTAGCCCGAGCCGTCGGGCTGGATCCGGGAGATGAGCGCGTAGCGCGCGGGATCCGGATCGCAGACGTTGCACGGCGCGCCGACCGGCACGTACAGCCGGCCGTCCGGGCCGAAGCGGATGAACTTCCAGCCGTGGTGAGTTTCTCGGGGATAGCGATCGGTGACGACCACGGGCTTCGGCCGCGCGTCGAGCCGCGCCTCGACATCGTCGAAGCGCAGAATGCGGTTCACTTCGGCGACATAAAGCGCTCCGTCCTTGAGCGCCACGCCGTTCGGTATTTTGAGGCCCGAGGCGAGCGTGATGACCTGCGCCGCCTTTGCATCGCGATGGCGCACGGCGTACACGCGGTCGGCACGCGTGCCGACGAAGAGCACGTTGTTTTTGCCCAACGCCAGCGAGCGCGCGTCGGGAACGCCGTCGGTGAAGACGCTGATCTCGAACCCGGGCGGAAGCCTGATGCGCTCGAGCGGCAGGCCCTGGGCGAACGCTGCGTGCCCGAGGGCGAATGCGGCGCACGCGAATCCCGCCCGTAGAGCGCTGCCGGGAAGATTTTCTTTCACCGCTCGCTCTGTCAATTATCTCATCATGAGAAATCATAATAGTAACAAACGTTTCAGCGAGCGCAGCAAATGATCACGACGGACTATGGGGCCGATACACTTGATCGGCCCCCGTTATTCCAACATCACCTGAGCGCAAGAAGCCTGGCGGCGCTTGACCTGCTTCGTGCGTCCGGCGCATTATTTGGCGTAACGCCCGCAACAGGCGGATTGAATTTCTTATCACTTGGGGAGAGGGGATATGCGATTCGGATCAGTTCGCGCCGTCGCGGCGCTGGCGCTGGCTTTCGGCATTCTGGGAAGCTCGAACTCGGGCGCGGTGCGCCCCGAGCCCGTGGCCGAAGGCGCTGGCCTCGTCACACCGGTATGGACGCCGCTGGGCGTGAGCAAGGCGCCCGTCACGGTCGTGGTGCAGCTTGCCGGGGATTCCGTTGCCGAGCAGCAAGCTAACGCCGGCCGCAGGCTCGACCGGGACGAGAAGGAGCGTATCAAGGGCCAACTGAAGAGCCAGCATGACGGCCTGCGCGGCAGCATCGAAAGCGTCGGCGGCACCGTCATCGCCAACTACCGCGCGGCCTACAACGGCATCAAGGTTCGCATCGCTGCGGACAGGGTGAAAG
>QHWF01000853.1 GCA_003222455.1 Acidobacteriota bacterium | reverse complement strand
GCGGTGGCGCTGATCACGTCGGCGATCCTCGAGCTCATTCGCGACGGTCGTTCGGTGGCCGAGATCATGAGCCTCGGGCCGACCATCCTGCCGGCGGACGCGGTGATGGACGGCGTGGCGGACATGATTCCAGAGATCCAGGTGGAAGGGACCTTTCCGGATGGGACGAAGCTCGTGACCGTTCATCGTCCAATTCGATAGAGGGAGCCGGGAACGGAGATTACGGCGGAAGCGGGAACGGAGATAACGGAGCAAACGGCAACGGAGATTACGGAGACAACGGGATCACACAGAGACGCAGAGAAACGGAGAATTTAACGTGTACAGATTGTTATTCGTCTCCGTTGCTCCGTTTCTCTGTGTGATGCCGTTGCCTCCGTCCCCTCCGTTCCCTCCATCGCGATGATTCCAGGCGAATACCTGCTGCGGTCGGATCCGATCGAGCTGAACGCCGGCCGTGAGACGCGGCGCATTGAGGTGAGCAACCGCGGCGACCGGCCGGTGCAGGTGGGATCGCACTTTCATTTCTTCGAGGTCAACCGCTGTCTCGGCTTCGATCGCACGGCGGCCTATGGCATGCGCCTGAACATTGCCGCGGGCACGGCCGTGCGCTTCGAGCCGGGCGACACGCGCGAGGTGGAGCTCGTCGCGATTGGCGGCACGCGCGAGGTTCACGGATTGAACCGGCTCGTCGAAGGTGCGCTCGACGACGCGTCGATCCGCACAGCGGCAATCAAGGCGGTTGATGCGTTCATGAAGCGGCTGTAGCGCATCATGGTTCGTCCATCGACACGGCTATTCACGAAGAACGAAGAAACACGAAGAACACAAGAATCACGGAGAAATCTTGTACAAAACGTTCCTCGTCTATCTTCGTTTCCTTCGTGACTTCGTGATAAGCCGTCAAACGGGTCTGTGGTTTGATACCGTAGCTCCATGAAGATCGATCGCCGTACTTACGCGGACCACTATGGCCCGACCACCGGCGATCGCATTCGTCTGGCCGACACCGATCTGATTGTGGAAATCGAGCACGACGCCACGGTGTACGGCGACGAGGCGAAGTTCGGCGGCGGCAAGGTCATACGCGACGGCATGGGTCAGTCGACCAGTGCCAGCCGCGAGGCCGGCTCCCCCGATCTCGTCGTCACCAACGTCGTCATCATCGATGCCTCGGGCATTCGCAAGGCCGACGTCGGCGTGCGCGACGGCCGGATTTCCGCCATCGGCAAATCGGGCAATCCGGGCGTGATGAGCGGCGTCACCCAGGGCCTCGAGATCGGCGCCTCGACGGAGATTCTGGCAGGCGAGGGCCACATCCTGACGGCCGGTGCGATCGATTCGCACGTCCACTTCATTTCGCCCAATCAGATTCCCGACGCGTTTTACGCCGGGATCACCACGATGATTGGCGGCGGCACCGGTCCCGCCACCGGCACGAAGGCGACGACGTGCACGCCGGGGCCATGGCACGTCCGGCGGATGTACGAGGCCGTGGAAGCCTTTCCGCTGAATTTCGGGTTCCTGGGCAAGGGCAATGCGTCGGGCCCCGGCGCCCTCCGTGAACAGGTGCGGGCCGGCGCGCTCGGCTTGAAGCTGCACGAAGACTGGGGCACCACGCCGGCGGCCATCGATCAGTGCCTGACCGTCGCCGACGAATTCGACGTGCAGGTCGCGATCCACACCGACACGCTGAACGAGGCGGGTTTCGTCGAGGACACGATCGCCGCGTTTCGCGGCCGCACGATTCACACATACCACACCGAGGGCGCCGGCGGCGGTCACGCGCCCGACATCATCCGGCTCTGCGGCGAACCGAACGTCCTCCCTTCGTCGACGAACCCGACGATGCCGTTCACGAGGAACACGCTCGACGAGCACCTCGACATGCTGATGGTGTGTCATCACCTGTCGCCGAATGTTCCGGAAGACGTGGCATTCGCCGACTCACGGATCCGGCCGGAGACGATCGCGGCCGAGGACGTGCTGCACGATCTCGGTGCGTTCAGCATGATGTCGTCGGATTCGCAGGCCATGGGACGGATTGGCGAGGTCATCTGCCGCACCTGGCAGACCGCCGACAAGATGAAGCGGCAGCGCGGCCCCTTGCCGGGCGAGCAGGCGGGCAACGACAACCTGCGCGTGCGCCGCTACATCGCCAAATACACGATCAACCCGGCGATCACGCACGGCATTGCGGCGGAGGTCGGGTCGATCGAAGTTGGCAAGCTGGCCGATCTCGTGCTGTGGAAGCCGGCCTTCTTCGGCGTGAAGCCGGAGCTGATCGTCAAAGGCGGCTTCATCGCCGGGGCGATGATGGGAGATGGCAATGCGTCCATTCCGACGCCGCAGCCGGTGATAGCACGGCCGATGTTCGGCTCGTTTGGCGGCGCGCTGGCGGCGTGCGCGGTACATTTCGCGAGCCAGGCCGGCGTTGACAGCGGCGCCCTGGCGCGTCTCGCGCGGCCGGCCGTTGCGGTGAAAGGATGCCGCACGCTCAGGAAAGCGGATCTCGTGCTGAACGATGCGCTGCCCAGGATGGAGGTCGACCCGGAGACGTACGAAGTGCCACGAAGGACAGGAAGAAACGTTGTGCACAAAAATGCTTCGTGATCTTTGCCCGTGCTTCGTGACTTCGTGATAAACCGTAGACCGTGATCGTTGTCGAACAGGTTTTCAACATCGCAGACCTCCCCGAAGAAGCTCGTTCGTACGCGCGCGACACGCTCACGCTTGGCTGGGAGGATCGCACGCACGCGCGCGGGCGGCGCCGGACCGACGGCGGTGTGGAGTTCGCAACGTCGCTGCCGCGCGGGACCGTGCTGCGGGCCGGTGACTGTTTCGTCCTCGACCACCCGCCGCTCGTCGTGACCGTGGTGGAGCAGCCCGAGCCGGTGTTCGTGATTCAGCCGCGCGCTCCGGCTGAATGGGCGCTCTACGCGTATCACATCGGCAATCGGCATCAGCCGCTCATGATTACCGGCGATGCGCTGGTGTGTCCGGATCTTCCAGGCGTGGAGCAATTGCTCGAGCAACATCGAATGCCGTACGTTCGTCAGTTGCAGGCGTTCACGCCGGCGGTCCTCGTCGCCGGCCACAGCCATTGACGCAATCGTGAATCTGAAATCTGAAGTCTGAAATCTGAAGTCTGAAGTCGATGCCGGACGTGTCCGATCCGTTTCTCGCCATTCTGCATCTCTGTGACAGCCTGTTCCCCGTCGGCGCTTTTGCGTACTCCGACGGTCTCGAGGCGGCAGCCGTCCTCTGGATGACCGACCATCGCCGGCAGGACGCAGAGCGCAACGCCGAGCACCTGCGCGCGTGGATGGACGTGACGCTGGACGAGACGATCGGTCGCCTCGACGGACCAGCCGTGTGGCGCGCGTGGCACGCCTTCCGTGAAGAACGCTGGGATGTCATCGTCGCACTCGACGAGGAGCTCACGGC
>QHWF01000118.1 GCA_003222455.1 Acidobacteriota bacterium | reverse complement strand
TCGCATGAGCAAATGGGTCGCGATCACAGTCGTCGTCCTTGTCGTTCTGTCGCGGATCTCAGCGTTGCGCGACATCTGGCGGCGGCGGTGACTCGCTGTTAACGCGATTAGTCCTGTGTACCACGTCGAAGCCCGACTGGCCGCCGTCGCCGATCATTCTGTCGCTGCAACGTGCCGGGCGCTGTTGCTGCACGGTGCCGGGCGGTGTCGCTGCAACGTCACTGTCGCTGCACGGTGCTGGCGCTGTCGCTACAAGGTGCTGGACGGCGGAGGATCGACATGAGCTCAGCTTCGATCTCTCGACGTGGCTTTCTGCAGGCCACGGCATGGGTGACGATCGGCTCGCACGCCGTCGGCGCGCGGCCGGTTGCACACCTTCCGCAGGGCGCGACGCTCTCGTATCGACAATTGGATTCGGTGAGGGCGCTCGTGTTCGACGTGTTCGGCACGGTGGTGGACTGGCGATCGTCGGTGACGTCTGAAGTGCGGCAGGTGGCACAGCGCAAAGGCCTCAGCGTCGACGCCGAGAAGTTTGCCGACGCCTGGCGTGCGGGGTATGGCCCCAGCATGAACCGGGTCCGCACCGGGGACCTGCCGTGGACGAAGCTCGATGCGCTGCACCGGATGACACTCGACCGGATTCTCACGGAATTCGGGATCGCCGGATTATCCGATGCCGAGAAGGAGGGTTTGAACCGCGCGTGGCACCGACTGAAACCGTGGCCCGACAGCGTTGAGGGGCTGACGCGACTGAAAAAGAAGTTCATCGTCGCACCGCTCTCGAACGGCAACATCTCGCTGATGACCGATCTCGCGCGATACGCAGGGTTGCCGTGGGACTGCATTCTCGGCGCCGAACTGGTCCGCCATTACAAACCGGATCGCGAGGTTTATCAATCTGCCGCCGACATTCTCGATCTCCAGCCCGCGCAGGTGATGATGGTGGCGGCGCATCTGGGCGATCTGCGCGCCGCAAACAGCGTCGGGTTGCACACCGCGTTCGTCACGAGGCCGCTGGAATTCGGCCCCGCCGGAAAGCCCGATCTGAAGGCCGATACCTCGATGGATGTGTCGGCGACCGATTTCAACGATCTAGCGCGGCAGCTCGGAGCGTAAAACCCGGATTACGCCGCATTTTCGTGCGATCACGACGGCGTGCTCCGACGGTTTTCGACGCGAACGCGCCGAGTCGCTGAAAAAGTTCGTGAATAATCCGGGGCAAGGTCCGGCATTCCTGAAGGGCGCGCGTCCGTCGCCGAGTCATGTCTGAAAACAACCTTCGGAGCCAGGTTCATCGTGTGTTCATGTTCAGACGCTATAGTTCCGTCCGGTACTTCCTGAGGGGGTCACATGGGACGTTTGATGCTCACAGCGGCTGGTGCTCTTGCAGCCGTCGCTACGGCGCTCGCCGCGGCGACTGGCTACCACGTCATCGGCGATATCCAAATCGGTGGCGAAGGCGGCTGGGACTACCTCACGGCCGACGCCACCGCCCGGCGCTTGTATGTCTCGCACGCGACCCACGTCGTCGTCGTCGATCTCGACTCGAACAAGGTGGTCGGCGACATTCCCGACACGCCGGGCGTCCATGGAATCGCGATCGCGCCCGAGCTGAACCGCGGATTCATCAGCGACGGCCGGGGCAACACCGTCACGATCTTCGATTTGAAGACATTGAAGACGACGGGGACAGTCCCGACCGGCGAAAATCCGGATTCCATCCGGTATGACGCCGCCTCCGGCCGCGTGTTCGCCTTCAACGGCCGCTCCAAAAGTGCCACCGCGATCGACGCGAAGACCAGCAACGTCGTCGCGACCATTCCGCTCCCGGGCAAGCCCGAATTCTCGGTGGCCGACGGCAAGGGCCGGGTGTACGTGAACATCGAGGACACAAGTGAGATCGTGGAGATCGATGCGGCGAAGGCGACGGTGACGAAGAAGTACTCGCTGAGCCCGTGCGACGGACCGTCTGGACTCGCCATCGACACGAAGAGCCGCCGGTTGTTCTCGGTCTGTTCCAACCGGCTGATGGCGATCTCCGATCCCGATGCGGGCAAAGTCGTGGCGACGCCGGCCATCGGTGCCGGCTCCGACGGCGCGGCGTTCGATGCCGGGACCGGGTATGCGTTCAGTTCGAATGGCGACGGGACGTTGACCGTCGTGCGGCAGACCGAGGGGAAATGGGACGTCCTCGAGAACATCGCGACCGAGCGTGGCGCGCGGACCATTGCGGTCGATGAAACGACCCACAAGGTGTACCTGCCGACGGCCAGGACGGCGCCGTCGGCGGGCGGTGGGCGGGCGACGTTTCTGCCGAACACGTTCAAGGTGCTGGTCGTCGGCAAATGAGCCCAACGACTATGGTGGCGCGGCTCGCGACCGTGGCGCTGCTCCTCCCGGGTTTTGCAGCCCGTGGTGAAAGTCTGGCTGCATTCGGGGCCCCCAGCGCGGCAGCCGCGCTGGGGACCCCGTTCGACGGGCGATGCATCCTCGCGGGCTGCGTTGCTCCTCCCTTAAATACTCCCGGTATTGCCCCCCACCGTGCACAAGACGCACGGTGCGGGCCCCGCTGTGCGGTCGTCGCGCCGCTCCGCCGGGGTCCCCACGGCGCGGACTGTGCGCCGTGGGGTGGAACAGCGAGGCGCCTCGCCCGTCTCGGTGCGACGCCACACTTTCACCACGGGCTGCTAGACGCGTGGGGCCAGGCGGCGCCGCCCGGTCCGCCGATGGCACTCGTCCAGCCTGAAGCTCCCGCCGGCCCGCCGCTGATGGTGACGCTGCACGATGCCCTCGAGCGGGCGAAGCAGTACGACGCGCAGTTTCAGCTATCAGTAACCGATGTCGAGGTCGCGCGTGGCGATCGGGTGCAGGCCCGCTCCGCACTGCTGCCGGCGGTGAGCCAGAGCACACAGTTTCTCGGCAATTCGCCGAATGGCGTCAACCCGAACGGCCGCTTCGTGTCGCTCGACGGCGTCCAGATGTACCGGTCGTGGGCCGTCGTGCATCAAGAGCTCTCGCCGAATGTGTTGATGCGCACGCCGCTGCGGAAGGCGCGGGCGGCGGAAGCGGCCGCGCAGGCGAAGCTCGAGATCGCCCGGCGCGGCCTCGCGGTAACCGTGACGCGCAACTACTACGGGCTCGTCGTGGCGCAGCGGAAGTACGCGGCGGCGCAGGAGGCGGCGCAGCAGGCGGCGCGATTCTTCGAGATGAGCCAGCAACAGCAACGACTGGGGCAGGTCGCGCGCAGCGACGTGCTCAAGGCTGAAATCCAATACCAGCAGCAGCAGCAAGGTTATCGCGATGCCCTTGTCGCCGTGGAGAACGCGCGACTGGCGCTGGCGGTGCTGTTGTTCCCGGTGCTCAACGGAAACTTCGCCGTCGTCGACGATTTGGCTGCGGCGCCTCCCCTGCCGCCGTTCACCGACGTCCGAACGATGGCGGGGCGGAACAATCCGGATGTTCGAGCGGCCGACCGGGCGTTGCGCGCGGCCGGGCAGGACGTCCGCGCCGCGAAGAACGCGTTCCTGCCGGGCATTGTCATCGATGGCGTCTACGGCATCGAAGCCAACGAGTTCGCGTTGCACAGCCGCGTCGCCGCGCAACCGGAGCTCGGCGTGCTTCCCAACCTCGGATATTTCATCACCGTCAACCTCACCGTGCCGATCTGGGACTGGGGAGGCCTGCGGAGCAAGCTGCATCAGAGCGAGAGCCGGCAGCATCAGGCCGAAGTGACGCTGACGCAAACGCAGCGTCAGGTGATGAGCAATCTCTATTCGATGTACAACGAGGCGCTGGGCGCGAAGTCCGCCGTGGACAACCTGCAGCACGTCGCCGAGCTCGCGGCCGAGAGCCTCCGCTTGACCACGTTGCGGTATCAGGCCGGCGAGTCGACGGCACTGGAGGTCGTCGATGCGCAGAACACGCTGGTGCAGGCTCGCAATGCCGGCGATGATGCGCAGGCCCGATACCGCCTCGCTCTGGCGGAGCTGCAGACGTTGACCGGCCCGTTCTGAGCGACGGCAAGCAGGCTGCTGAAAAACGCAGCCTGAAGTGAAAAGTTAAAACTGAAAACTCAAAACTAGCGCTGTATTTCGACTTTTTACTTTTATGTTTTCAGTTTTCAGTTCAGGTCGACGCTTTTTCAGCGACCTGCCAGGGGTGTCACAGCATGAGACGAACGATCCGTCGCGCCATCCGACCCGCACTCGTCGGACTGGTGTGCGCGTCGCTGGCCGGTTGCAGCCGCAAGAGTGAGCCGGACACGGCCACGGTGGTGACCGTCGACGTCGCGCCCGTGCTGCTCTCGCAGATCCAACGGACGATTCGCGCCGAGGGCCTGATCTATCCGCGGCAGCAGGCCGCGATCGTCCCGAAGATCTCAGCGCCGATCAAGAAGGCGTATGTGCAGCGAGGCGCGCGAGTACGCGCCGGCCAACTGCTCCTCGAGTTGGAAAGCCAGGATCTCGCCGGGGCGGCGGCCGAGAGCCACGCGACGTTCGAGCAGGCGCAAGCCAACTTCGAGACCGCCGCCAGGGCCACCGTCCCGCAGGAGGTCCAGAAGGCGGAGCTCGACGTGCGCGCCGCCAGGGACGCCTTCGACGCGCAACAGGCGATCTACGACAGTCGCGAGCGTTTGCTGCGAGAAGGCGCGATCGCCGAGAAGGACGTCAACGATGCGCGTGCGAGCTCGAGTCAGGCGCGCTCGCAGTACGAGACCGCGCGCAAACGCTTCGAGGACCTGCAGGGGTTTGCGCGGGACCAGGAGCTCAAGGCCGCGGCCGCCCAGCGCGACGCGGCGAAGGGGCGGCTCGAATCAGCGCAAGCGCAGCTGAATTACTCGCGGATCACGAGCCCCATCGACGGCGTCGTCACCGATCTGCCGTTCTACCCCGGCGAGACGCCGCCGAACGGCCAGCCAGTCGTCACCGTGATGGATCTGTCGCAGGTGATTGCGCGCACGCACATTGCGCAGTCCGAAGCGGCGGAACTGAAGGTCGGCGACGAGGCGAACCTGATCGGACCGGGCGGAGCGCCAACCGCCGCGAGGGTGACGCAAATCAGCCCCGCGCTCGACGCCGCGAATACGACCGTCGAAGTGTGGGTGGAGGCCAACAACGGTGAGCGCGCCTTGCGGCCCGGCACGAGTCTGCGCGTCGAAATGATCGCCAGGACCGTTCCGAACGCGCTCGTCGTGCCGCAGGCCGCGGTGCTTACCAGTCCGTCGGGCGCGACCTTCGCGATCGTGATCGATACGGACAACAAACCGCATCGCCGCAAAATCGCCGTCGGTATCCGCGACGCCGGCAAGGCGCAGGTGACCGACGGCCTCGAGAGTGGCCAACGGGTCGCGACGACGGGCGCGTTCGAGCTGTTCAAGCTGGAGCCCGAGGTGCTGTCGAAAGTCAAGGTCCAGATTGCACCGGCGAAGGAAGAGGAAGAGCCGGAAGAAACGTAATGACAGGGCCCGCTGACGAGCGCCCGGAGCGGTACTGGTTCGCCCGCCACGCGACGTCGATCATCTTCCTGATTTCCATCCTGGCGGGGATCGGCGTCTACGAGGCGCTGACGCTGCCGGTGGCGGTCTTTCCGACGACCAACTTTCCGCGCATCATCATCGGCGTCGACAACGGCGTCACGCCGATCGAGCAGATGGAGGTCTCGGTCACGCGCCCGATCGAGGATGCGGTGCGCAGCGTCCCGGGCCTCGAAGACGTCCGCTCGGTCACCAGCCGCGGTTCCGCCGAAATCAATCTGTTCTTCAACTGGAACGTCGACATGCTGGAGACGCTGCAGCTCGTCGACGCCGCCGTGTCGCGCGTGCAGCGCAGCCTGCCGGCCACGGCGCAGATCCAGACGCACCGGCTCGACTTCGCGAGCTTTCCCATCATCGGTTACAGCCTGACATCGGACACCGTGCCCCAGACGGATCTGTGGGAACTGGCCACGTACGAGATCAAACCGCGATTGAACAGCTTGCCGGGCGTCGCGAGCGTCCTCATTCAGGGCGGTCAGCGCCCCGAGTTCCACGTGACCGTGGATCCGGCACAGATGCTGCGCGCGAAGACCTCGGTCGCCGACATCCTGAACGCGGTCAATCGCACCAACGTCGTCGACTCGCCCGGACTGCTCAATCGCAACCACCAGTTGTTCCTGGGGCTCGTCGACGCGCAGGTTCACTCGGTCGAGGACATCGGCAACATCGTCATCAAGCATGTGAATGGCGTACCCGTCCGCGTGCGCGACATCGCCGCGGTCGGGTCCGCGACCGAACCGGTGTACACCGTCGTCAGCGCGAATGGAAAACCGGCGCTTCTGCTGAGCATCAACCGCCAGCCGGACAGCAACACGGTGCAGGTCGCCGACGAAGTGCATCAGGAAATGGCGGCGATCCAGCCAACGCTCTCCGCAGGCGTCGAGATGCGGCCCTTCTACGATCAATCGGACATCGTCAAGGAGTCGATTGCCAGCGTCCGTGACGCCATCGTGATCGGATTGTTCCTCGCCGGGTTCATCATCTGGCTGTTTCTCAGAGACTGGGGCACGGCGGTCATGACCGGTCTGGTCGTGCCGGTGACGATGGTCGTGACCTTCATTGCCATGAAGATCCTCGGTCAGAGCTTCAACCTGATGACGCTTGGCGGGCTGGCCGCCGCGGTCGGTCTCGTGATCGACGACAAGATCGTGATGGTCGAAAACATCGTGCTGCATCGCGACGGTGGCGAGGGGCCGCTCCAGGCGACCGCGAGCGCGCTCGAGGAGCTCACGATTCCACTGATTGGATCGACGCTGACGCCGATCGTCGTCTTTTTGCCGCTGATCACGATCACGGGCGTCACCGGCACGTTCTTCCGTGCGCTGGCAATCGCCATGAGTGTCTCGCTCTTGACCTCGCTGGTGCTGGCGCTGGTGTGGACGAGCAACCTCAGTATTCGTCTCGTCCGCCGCGGCCAGCCGTCGCACGCGCCGGCTGCTGCGCACGCCGACGCCGCACATCCGCTGCCCGAGGGATTTGCCACCGATCCGCGCGCCGCGCAGATCCGGCGGATGATGGCCGCCGAGGAGGCATCGCTCAGCGGAGGCGTGTTCGGCCGCGTTCTCGGCTGGTACGAGCGATTGCTCCGCCGGTCGCTGCACCATCGTCTCGCGTCAGCGGCGCTGTGCGTCGTCCTGATCGCGCTGTCATATGGGTGTTATCGCCTTCTCGGCAGCGACCTCTTGCCGGCCTTCGACGAGGGCGGCTTCGTTCTCGACTACGTGATGCCGCCGGGCAGCTCGCTGCAGGAGACCAGCCGCGTCCTCGGCCACATCGAGCGCATCCTCCGCGAAACGCCCGAAGTGGAAAGCACATCGCGCCGCACCGGGCTCGAGCTTGGACTCGCCGCCGTGACCGAGCCGAATACCGGCGACATTGCGGTGAAGCTGAAAGCCAGACGCAGCCGCGGCGTCGACGACGTGATTGGCGACGTGCGCGCCAAAGTAGCGTCCTCGGAACCCGGTCTCGACGTCGAGTTCATCCAGGTGCTCCAGGATATGATCGGCGACCTCACCGGCGCTCCCGAGCCGGTCGTCGTCAAGCTGTTCTCGCCGGATCCCGATCTGTTGAGCACATGGGCGCCACAGGTTGCCGACGCACTCGGCAAGGTGAAGGTCGGCGCCAGGACCCCGATTGTCGATATCGAAGACGGCATCGAGAAGACGACCAGCGGCCCGGCCGTGCGCTTTTCCGTGAACCCTGATGCGGCGGATCGTGCGGGCTTTACCGCCGACGAGCTCGGGACTGTAGGTGTTGCCATGGTCGAAGGCGAGCCGGCGCTCGCACCGGTGCTGATCAACGACCGGCCGTACCCGTTGCGGATCCGCTTTCCGGCTTCGGCACGGGCCTCGCTCGAGGCGATGAGCAACACCATGCTCGTGAGCTCGACGGGAGCGACGGCGACCCTGGCGTCGGTGACGGCGATCGACGAGCTCCCGGGACAAACGGAGGTGCGTCGCGAGAACCTGCAGCGGCTCGTCGAGGTGACGGCGCGGCTCGAAGGCATCGACATGGGGACCGGCATCGCCGCGGTGCAGAAAGCGGTCGCCGACCTGAAGCTGCCGCCGTCGATTCGCGTCGAGTACGGCGGCACCTTCAAGGAACAACAGAAATCGTTCCGCGATCTGACGGTCGTGCTCGTGCTCGCCGTCGTGTTGATCTTTCTGGTGCTTACTTTCGAATTCCGTTCCTTTACGGCGCCGGTCGCGATTCTCTCGTCCGCGCTGCTGTCGACGTCCGGTGTATTCGTCGCGCTGCTCCTCACGCGAACGACCTTCAACGTGTCGTCGTTCATGGGGCTGATCATGGTGATCGGCATCGTCGCCAAGAACGGCATCCTGCTGCTGGACGCTGACGAGAAGTTTCGATCCATCGGCTTCCTGCCGGAAGAAGCGATCGTCCAGGCCGGCCGCCGACGGCTGCGCCCGATCGTCATGACCGCGATGGCCGCCGCCGCCGGCATGCTGCCGCTGGCGCTCGGGATCGGCGAGGGATCGCAAATGCTCCAGCCGCTCGCCATCGCCGTCATCGGCGGCATCCTGATCTCGATGGTGCTGTCGCTCGTCGTCACGCCGGCGATCCAGTTCTTCCTGGCGGCTCGACGCGCGGGCACGATCGCCGTGACGTAGTGTGATTCACCGTTCCGGCCAGGAGCGTGTCCGAGGAACTGACGCCGCCACACGCCACGACATTCAACGCAGAAACCGCAGAACTCGCAGAACAAAGCCGGTTTTCTCTGGGTTCCGCGAGTTTGCGTTGATCGTGGTGGCCAGGGCGCGGGGCGAGTGCTACTCGGTTCGATGAACGTAGCTCACGGCCGCTCCGCCGGGAACGGACGTGACGACGACAGGGAATGGGTGCGCTTCATGGCTGGTCACCGTGCGGCCGGCAATGATCCCGACAGCCGCGCCAAAAACGGCATCGCTGAGCCAATGGCGATTCGCCGGTAAACGCGAGATCGCCACGTATGAGGAAAAGGCGTACGCTGGACCCGCGTAACGCCACCCGAGATGACGCTCGAGTGCCGTGGCGAACGCAAACGTTTCAGACGCGTGGCCTGAGGGAAACGAGTTCCGGCCGCTCAGATCCGGGCGCTCTCGCCTCGTGGCGTATTTCAATGTCTGGGTCAGCCCTTCTGCAATGGCGAGCGACTGGATCAAATCCATCCCGACGTGGGATACCTTGGGTTGGTCTTTCAGACGACCCACGGCATACACAGCGGTTGCGCTACCCAGCAGTGTCCCCAGTTCGCCCAGAACCTCACCTGCTTTGAAGATATTCTCGGCGGTGCTGTTGCCAACGAGCTTGCGGTTCACATCATCGTCCAGGGGGTGAACAGCAAGCGCCAACCCTCCGCCTACGCCGGCCCAAAACAGGTTCTCGCGCGACGGCAGATATTTCAGGTCGATCACGAGACCCTTCAGCATGGCCTTGATGCCGGTGTGCCGCGGCGTTGGAAGTGGACCGGCCGGCTGCGGTATGACCTGGCGGCTGAAGTCAATGGCCGGAGCGAAGAGAAGTTCGTTCGGTGTGTGCTCGATATCGGTCTGGGCTCTCAGAGGCGCCGCAACTCCGCACGCCACGAACACGACGATGACACCTGGGTAGCTGAAACTTCGTATGCGCATCCTCATAGAATACCGGGATCGGACGGCGCGCTCACAGGGGCCCAAAGAACACGAAAGGAACCCGTAAATCTCGCCTCAGGGATGAGTCCTAAACT
>QHWF01000117.1 GCA_003222455.1 Acidobacteriota bacterium | reverse complement strand
GCGCACGGCTCGCGCTGACCTATCCCAGCGAACGGCTGGAAGAGAATGTCCGCGAGCTGGCGGCGAAGCTGGAAAACCCGCTCATCGCCCGATGCGACGTCACGAGCGATCAGGAGATCGCCGATCTCGCCGCGAACATCGACCAGGCATTCGGCGGTCTCGACTTCTTCGTGCACGGCGCCGGGTTCGCGCCACAGGCGGAGCTGTCGAATCCGTTCGTGCAGACGTCACGGGAAGGCTTTCGCGTGGCGCTCGACGTCAGCACGTATTCGTTGATTGGGCTCACCCGCGCAATGGCGCCGCTGATGGCAAAGCGCGGTGGCGGCAGCGTGCTGACGCTGACGTATCTCGGAAGCGAGCGCGTGTTCACCAATTACAACGTGATGGGCGTCGCGAAGGCGGCGCTCGAGGCGTCGGTGCGTTATCTCGCCGCGAACCTCGGTCCGCAGAACATCCGCGTCAACGCGATCTCCGCCGGTCCGATCAAGACGCTCGCCGCCTCCGGCATTTCAGGATTCTCGAACATCCTTCAGGTGTACCGGGACCGTGCGCCACTGCGGCGCAACGTGGAGCTCGCCGAGGTTGCCGATGCCGCCGTGTTTCTGCTCAGTCGCGCCGGCCGTGCGGTCACCGGTGAGATCCTGATGGTGGACGCCGGCTTCCACGTCATCGGCGGAGCCTGACGGGTGAGGCCACGGAGCTCAGGTGAAAACTAAAACTTAAAACTTAAAACTTAAAACTTAAAACCTAAAACTTAAAACCAGGCTGCATTTCGTCCTCTTTTGGGTTTTCAGTTTTCAGTTTTCAGTTCAGGTCGGCGCTCTTTTCAGCGACCTGCCGCCGGCATCGTGGTTGCACGCAGCCAACCAGGAGGTGCTGCCCATGATCACGAGACAGCTGGTTCGCCGGACAGCAGCCGCGATCACGATTGCGTGGCTGCTGCCGCTGATGTTCGCGGCGTGCGGGAAAACGGTCGGCGAGACGATCGACGACGCGACGATTACGGCGCGAGTGAAGACGGCGCTGCTGAACGACCCGCAGGTCGGCGGCATGAAGATCGACGTCGACACCACGCAGGGTGTGGTCACGATGTCCGGGACCGTGAAGGACCGAGCCGAGGAGACACGCGCGGTCGAGCTCGCGCGGAAGACGCCGGGCGTCAAGGACGTGAAGTCAACGCTGCAGGTGAATCCACAATAGCAAGCCGGGAGCCAGGCGCCAGGCTTCAGGCTCTTGGCTTTTGCACAGGATTTTCTTTGCGGCCTTCGCAGCCTTTGCGTTCTACCGTTACCAGGAATTCGGAATTTGGAATGCGTGCACGAATTCCGAATTCTGAATTCCAAATTCCAAATTGAAGCGATCCCCCTAGATCCATTCTTCCAGCCGGATTCGGCTGCGCGGGACGCCGAGCGCCGTGAGGAGCGCCGGCATTTCCGCGACCAGCGCCGGCGGGCCACACACAAAACAGAGCGTCGCCGGATCGTGAACGAGCTCGCCGAGCGCGGCCCGGTCCAATCGGCCGCGGGCGCCGGACCAGGCCGTCTCGCCGGCGCGCGTCACCGTCTGGCGAAGGTGAATCTTTCCTGACTGCGCGAGCGATCGGAGCTCGGGTTCGTACGCGAACTCGTCCGGCACTCGAGCGCTGTAAAACAGACCGATGTCGTCGTGCGCGATCGCGAGCGCATGACGGAGCATCGCGCGCAGGGGCGCAATCCCGGTCCCGCCCGCGATGAAGACAAAACGGCGTTCGAGCGGATGGACGGGAAAGGTGAACGTCCCGACGGGGCCTTCGACATCGACGCGCGTGCCGATGTCGAGCGAGAGATGCGGACCGGGTTGTCCGTCAACATCGACGCCGACCAGCAGCTCGAGCACGCCATCACGGATCGCGTCTTCGGGCGCCGCCGCGATCGAGTACGGTTTCCGCAGGGCGTCATCCCGGCTGGCAATCCGCACCGCCTGGCCGGCCGCGTACTCGAAGCGAGATCCGCCGAGATCCAGACGCACGATCCGTGCGCGGGGCGTCGCCGGGAGAACCTCGCGGATTGGCAGGGTGACGAACACAAATAAATTATGCTATCGCATGCCCCTCCGTCGCGCGCGCGGGATGCTGCTCCGGTTCGTGCGGCGTCGCGTTTCTGCCATCGTCGTTGGCGTGGCCCTCGTCGTTCCTGCGGCCTGGATGGAGTTTGGCGCACGCATCGACGCCTGGTGGCTCGAAGGCGTGGCCCTGGTCCTCGGCGCCACCGGGATGGCGATTCTCTGGACCGGGCTCACGGGCGCGGCGTCTGACTGGGTGGATCCGGAAGAATTCTGATTCAGATTGTGGTAGCGCTCTAGACACCGTCACGATAGAACGCAGAGGTCGCAGAGGACGCAGAGTGAGCAGGGTTCCTCTGCGGCCTTCGCGGCCTTTGCGTTCCAGGGCGGCGTCAGTTAGTCGGACGCGCTCCTAGGTTTTGACTTCCAGGACCAGAGCCTCGCCATGCGCCTTCCGCCCGGTCTTGTCGCGATACATCCGGCCGTCGGCGGTCGCGATCAGCGTTTCGTAGCTGTTGCCGTCGTGCGGAAACACCGAGGCGCCGATGCTGACGCCGAGCTGCAGCGTTGTTCCGGCTCTGGCCGCGAACGGCATGTCGTCGACCGCGTGCTGGAGCTCGGCACGTTTCAGCTCGGCCTCTTCGGCGCCACATCCTGACAACACGACGATGAACTCGTCGCCCGCGTAGCGGACGCACATGTCGTACGGCCGAATCGCGCCGCGCAGGACGTCGGCAACGTCGCGCAGCGCCCGATCGCCGACGTGGTGGCCGTACGTGTCGTTGATGTCCTTGAAGTTGTCGAGGTCCATGACCATCAACGCGACTTCCGAGTTGAGCCGTTCGGCGCGCGCGAGCTCGCGCGTCAGGTGCATGAACATGTACCGGGTGTTCGGCAGACTGGTCAGCGGATCGGTCAGCGAATCTTCCTGCGTCTGCTCGAACACCATCGAGTTGTAAATGACCGCCGCCGCCTGTTCCGAAATCCTGTCGAGCAGACGCCGGTGGTCATCCGTATAGACGGACGTCCCGGTGTGATAGACCGAGATGGTGCCGATGAAGCGCTCGTTGAACATCAGCGGGCAGACCAGCGCCGATTGCAGCGTGGTCGCGTCGGACGGAACGCCGGCCGCATCGAAGTCGGTGCTCGGCCGCGCGTTCACGAGCGGCCGCCGGTTGCGCGCCACCCAGCCCGTGAGTCCGTCGCCGCTCTTGATGCGCATCGACTGAATGGTGTCGGATTCCGTGCCGGTGGCGTAGCGGCAGCGCAGCGTGTCGGTTTCCTCGTGATAGAGGAAGAGCGCGCAGCACGAGAACGGCACGATGTTGCTCAACTTCGACGAGATGAGCGCCATCGTGTCGGACACGGCGAGGCTGCTGCCCATCGCCTGCGCGATCTCGTAGAGCGCGTAAATCTCCCGGTGCGCGAGCGCGATGTCGTGGAAGACGTTCGTGCGCACCGAATCGTGCACCAGACCTGCCGCCGGCGCCGCTTCCGGCGTGTGCGACGGCGCGCGCGTGAGCTGCCGCGACGGTTCCTGACTGGCTTCGGCCTCGGCGGCGAGCGACGGATACATGTCCGAGAACATCTGCACGACACGCGGATCCAGCGCCTTGCCCGCCTCCTGCTGCAGCAGCCCGAGCGCCGCTTCCACCGTCATCGCCTTGTGGTAGGGCCGTTCCGACACCAGCGCGTCGAAGTAGTCGACCACCGACAGGATCCGCGCGCCGATCGGGATCTCGTCGCCCTTCAGGCCGGATGGATAGCCCTTGCCGTCGTAGCGTTCGTGATGGCTGAGAATGAGCGGCGCCACCGGATACGGGAACGGAACGCCGCTGATGATCTCGGCGCCCACCTGCGGATGAATGCGGATCTTCTGGAACTCTTCGTGCGTGAGCGGCCCGGGCTTCGACAGGATGTGCTCGGGGACCGCAAGCTTGCCGATATCGTGCAGGAGCGCCGCCGTCTTGACGCCCTGAATCTCGTTCTCGGTCATGCCGAACGCCCGGGCGAGACCCGCCGCGTACACCTGTACGCGCCGCACGTGGCTCTGCGCGGTCTGGTCCTTCGCGTCGATGGCGAGCGCGAGCGCCTCGATCGTGGCCAGGTGCAGATCCGAGACCTGCTGCACGTGCTGCTGCTGGTCGTGAATGCGGCCCATGTACACCTTGTAGGTGTGATAAATGAAGTACGGCGGCGCCGCCGCCAGAAGCGCCATCCAGTAGCCGCCGCTGTGCACGATGGTGGCAGCCACGGCCGCAGCCACCGCGCCGACGAAGTAGCCGGGCGCGCTCCACAGGAAGTTTCCGGTCCAGACGCGCAGGATCGACTGCTTCGTCGAGACGCCGATCGCGGTCGCCACGAGGATCGTGCCGCAGACGAAATGCGTGAGGGTGGCGCCGAGGAGCGGCTTCGCCAGAGCAGCGAACGCGAGCGCCTGCGACGGCGGGGCGCCGCCGAGCCACGTATACACGGTGCCCGCCGCTTTGACCGTGATCACCATCGAGGCCATGCTGAAGAGCGTCCGGTGGGTCGTCGAGCGCCGCTCTGTCTTGAACGTGCACTGACTCCAGGCGCCCGCGGCGGCGACGATCAACGTCTCGTTCGTGCCGACCAGCAGCAGGGACGCGAAATGCACCGCAAACGCGACCGACATCGTCGAGCTGCCGGACCGCAGCGGCAGGGGCACTTTCATGACCGATGCGAGCGTCGAGCAACAGAGCAGGATGACCAGGAGGACGGGGTTCGTGATGCCGTGCGGCGGGGACAGGACGAGCGTGGCGAGACCGGCGGCGAGAACCGCCGCGACGTACACCCGCGCCGTAAACGGAAGATCCTCGATCGTGCGGGCGGCCCCGGATGCGGGAGAAAGATGACCGGCCAGCATCGCGCGTCAGGCGCCGGATTCCCGCACGCGGCGGACCGGCCGTGACTCCGGTTCCAGTTGATACTCGAGAATCTTGCGATACAGGGTTCCGCGACTGATGTCGAGGATCCGCGACGCCTCTTTCTTGTTCCACTGCACCGCTTCGAGGACGCGGACGATGTGGGCCCGTTCCGACTCGGCCAGCGACGGCAGCCGATCGCCGGTGGGTTGCGGCGCGGACGGGAGGGTGTGCAGGAACTCGATGTCGGTCGCGCGGATGGAGCGGCCCGGCGCCGACAGCGCCGCCCGCGACACCGTGCTTTCGAGCTCGCGGATGTTGCCGGGCCACTGATACTCGACGAGCACGTCGAGTGCTTCACGCGAGAAGTTCTTGTTGTCGAGCGGCAGCCCCTGGGCCGCGCAGTAGCGCGCAAGAAACCGTTGCGCCAGCACCGGGATGTCCACGCGGCGCTCGCGCAGCGACGGCAGCCGAATCGCGAACGCGTTCACGCGGTAATACAGATCTTCACGAAACCGCCCGTCGCGGACGAACTGCTCGAGCGGCCGGTTCGTCGCGGAAATCAGACGGAAGTCCACCTCAATCGACTTCTGCCCGCCGAGCCGTTCGAAGCGGCGCTCTTCGAGCACGCGCAGCAGCTTCGCCTGCGCGATCAGCGACATGTCGCCGATTTCGTCCAGGAAGAGCGTGCCTTCATTGGCGAGCTCGAGACGGCCGGGTTTTCGATCGTGCGCCCCGGTGAAGGCGCCTTTTTCGTACCCGAAGATTTCAGATTCGAACAGCGAATCGGGCAGCGCCGCGGTGTTCACCGCCTGGAGCTTGGCGACGCTCCGGCGGCTCAGCTCGTGGATCATCCGGGCGACGACTTCCTTGCCCGATCCGGTCGGTCCCAGAATCAGCACCGAGATGTCCGATTTCGCCGCCGTCCGGATCCACTCGAAGACGATCAGCATCTTCTCGTCGCGGCCGATCATTTCTCGAAATCGCTGCACCGACGGCGACTGGTCCTCGGTGCTGACCGTCGCCCGGCGCTCCAGAAAATGATCGAGCAGGTCGGCCACGGCGTCGCTGTCGGGCCGCACGGCCCTGTAACCGACCGGCTGGCCCGGCACTGTTTGTGCGACGCCGAAGTCGGCAAGCTCCTTGACGCAGTTCTCGACATCCAGCCGCAGGCGCCCGAACGTCTGCATCAACGCCTCGACGTCGAAGCTCTCCTCGGGACGCGCGCTCAAATACCGGAGAATCCCGGCACGGAGCGGTGACTGCACGAGCGTCCGGAAGCGTGTTTCGATGTCGCTGGGCTCAGCCGTACGAGCAGCGGCGGCGGTCGCTGCCGCGCTGGCACGGCGCGCCGTGAAAATCAAATCGTCCATTATCCGAATTGTTATCGGCGGATGGCGGGCGGCTCTACAGAGGGCGGACCCGTCGTGTCGGTACGTGCGGCCGGGCGCTCGCCGCCGCGGTAATAGTCGGTCTGATAGCGCTCGATGAGCGTTTTCATCTGGACGGCGTCGCCTTTCCGGTGTCCGTGGCAGGCGATCGGGCTGGCGCCGCCGCTCGTCTCGATCAGCACGTTGGCGAGCAGCATGCCGGTGTCGATTTTCACCGACGCGATGTGTGCCATGTGAATCGTTTCTTCACGTTTGCCGATCCATCGCGGCGTGTACTGCACGACGCTCGACGGCGTAATCAGGATCTGCGTCGGGAACAGATGATTGCCGGCGCTCAGCCGGCTGGCTCGGAAGACGTCGCCGGCGGCGAACGGCGTGCCCTTTCGCCACAGCCACACTGCGACGACCACGAGAATCGCGGCGGCGGCGCCGGCGCCCCACCACAACCATGCCTGCTCGCCAGTCACAAGCCCAGATGTTAAGCTATTTGACCAGTCTTCGAGATGCGGTTCGAGAAGGGAAATTTGTAAGGAAGCGGAGCGGGGCACTGGGGCCCCGCGAGCGACCGAGCCGGGGTGCGGGGTCCCCAACGCGGCAGCCGCGTTGGGGGCCCCGGTGTGGGGCGGAGCCCCACGTTAGTAAAGAGGAGCCAACACGTTGCCGCATCGCGCCCCCGGCTCGCCCGGGCATTCCCGCCAGCAGTTCCTGTCCGGCAAGCCGATTCGCTATTACAGGCCCAAAGGCAGCCCCGACATCCGGCAGCTCGTCGACGAAGGCTTTCAGGCATTCAACGCCGGCCGCCTGTCGGAAGCGTGCGGAATCTTCTCGCAGAAAATGCTCGATCCCGCCGAGGACACCACGATCGGGCTGACCGTAGCGGGTGCATTGACCCCTGCGGGCCTCGGGGGCTGCGTGATCGAGATGATGGAACGCGGGCTCGTCGACTTCCTCATCTCGACCGGGGCGAACCTCTATCACGACCTCCATTACGCCCTGAACTTCACCCTGCACCGGGGATCGCCGTTCGTCGACGACGTCGCACTCTACGAGGACGGCGTGATCCGGATCTACGACGTGCTCTTTCCCGCGACCGTCCTCCTCGAGACCGACGCGTATATCCGCGACTTCATCGTGCGTTCGGGCCTCGACGGACCGATCGCCACGTCGGAGTTCCACTATCGGCTCGGGCTCGATCTGCTCGAACAGTACCCGGGCTGCGAGGAACACTCGGTTGTCGCTCGGGCCGCCCGCGCCGGCGTCCCCCTCTACACATCGTCGCCGGGCGACAGCTCGATCGGGATGAACCTCGCCTATCACGAGCTGATGAACAACAGCCGGCTGATGATCGACCCGAACCGCGACGTGAACGAAGTCTGCGCTATCGTGCTGGCCGGCAAGCGGAACGGCTGCGTGATTCTCGGCGGCGGATCGCCCAAGAATTTCTACCTGCAGGCCCAGCCGACGTTGTGGGAGGTGTACGGCATCCCGAAAGGCGGCAACGACTACTTCATTCAAATCACCACCGATCAGGTCGTCTGGGGCGGCCTTTCGGGCGCAACCCCCGCGGAAGCGGTGAGCTGGGGCAAGGTGAATCCGGGCGTGCTGCCGGACACAGTCGTTGCGTATTGCGATTCGACGATTGCGTTTCCGATTTTCTGCGAGTACGCCGTGGGCTCGCCGAACGGCCGCCGCCAGCGCAAAGAGCTCGTCCACAAACGCGATGAACTGCTGGCGAACCTTGTGCGCGACGCCAGGGCGGCGCGCGAGAAGCGGGCATCGGACGCGTCCGCTCTCGACTCTCCAGTCTCGAATGTGAAGTGAGCCGCGCCAGCCGTGCTTGCACGGCCAGGATGTGTACGAAACCGTCAATTCTGCCGTGCAACCACGGCTTAGCCGCGGCCGCTCGAGCGGCCGCGGATCTAGTAACGAAGGTCCGTCTTACAGCGGCGAGGTTTCACTCGTCGGTTTGAGGCGGAGCTTCGTTACTTCACACGTCAGACGGCAGATTCCGTCGAGGAGCGAGCGTGTCCGACTGACTGACGCCGCCACACGGCACGACATTCGACGCAGGAGCCGCAGAACTCAAGCAGAACCACGTGGGTCCGGCTTCCCGCCTTCGCTTCGCTTCCGCGAGGCGCGCCGTAGCGCAAAGCACGGAGGCGGCAGCCGGATTGGAAGATATCCGCCTGAAGGCGGACGCCACGTGTCTCTGCGGCTTCCGCGCGTTCTGCGTTGATCGTCGTGGTGAGGTTCAGAGTCCGAACTGCATGGGTACGCTTTCCTCCGAGCTCGGTCCACATGCCGAACGCCTTGCGGCACGGCCCCGCATTTATGCCGACGCCAACGTCCCCGCCGGAATCGTCGCCCATATGCGCGGCCGGCTGCAGTGGGATGTGCTGTTCGTCCTCGAGCAGGACGATCTGCGTCGCGCCCCCGACGTGAAGCATTATCGGCTTGCGCTGCAGTTGCGCCGGACGCTGGTGACGATGGATCGCGATTATCTGGACGATCGGCGGTTCCCGCCGTCCGAGAGCGGCGGCGTCCTCGTGATCAACGCGCCGGACGAGCGGCAGTTGTCGCTGCTCCTCACGCGCGTCGATCGGACGCTCTTTCGTCGTGAAGATCAGAATCCGGCCCTGACGCCTCCGCTGCTCGGACAGAAGCTGCAGATCAACTCCGATTGGGGACGCGAAGACGAGTGACATGATGATCGTTCTTTCCGGTGCGGCACTCGTGCTGCCCGATCGCATTCTGTCGCCTGGCACGCTCGTCATCGATGGTGAGCGGATCGCGGAGATTCGAGCTGATGCGCCGTCGGCCGGCTCGCATTCGCTGTTTGCGTTCCACGGCCACTACATCGTTCCCGGCTTCATCGACGTGCACGTGCACGGCGTCGACGGAGTCGATACGCTCGACGATGGGGATCCCGTTGCAGCCGTCGCGCAGCAGCTGCCACGATATGGCGTGACCGGTTTCTGTCCGACAACCGTCGCCTGTGCGCCGGACGCGCTCCGGCGCGTCCTCGATCGCGTGCGTCAGGCCCGCGAGACACCGCCCGCCCGCTCGGCGCGCGTGCTGCCCGCGCATCTCGAAAGCAATTTCGTCAACCCGGAGTATGGGGGCGCGCAACCCGCGTCGTGCCTGCGGAGCCCACGGGCCGCGCTGGACGGAGCAGGGCAGGTAGGGCGGGTAGGGCAGGTAGGGCAGGTAGGGCAGGTAGGGCAGGTAGGGCAGGCAGGAGGGGCAGG
>QHWF01000116.1 GCA_003222455.1 Acidobacteriota bacterium | reverse complement strand
GTTTGCCGCGTCTGTTTCCAACGCCTTGTGTCTCGCCGGTCGCCGTCTTTTCATCCATTCCAGCATGCGGATCTCCCGACACCGAGCATCGTCACCATAATCGACTGCCGATCTCGATCAGCAGCCGCACGACGACCGACCGACGTGCCAAGGAACACGAGGTGCGGCTCGTTGGGGTCTGTCGTCCCTTTTGGCGCGGCGGCGGACGCCTCTTGTCGGCCGGCAGCGACTCGCCCGTCAGCATCGATTGCTGAACAGACGGGTCGCGTGATTCCAGCAACCGTCAGTCCGCGGCAACGAGGTCGCCTGCCGACAGCCGGAAGACATCGCCCGGGACGACGTTCTGCACCGGCGTCTCGAGCCACGCGCCGTCACGGAGCACGGTCGCGGTTGGGATCACTAGGACCGGAGCCGCTCGGCGGCCTGCTGCGAACGGTACGACTGCCAGAAATTGATCGCGACGCCGAGCGCCACCATCGTCACGATGATCAGCGCGTCGAACTGCTGTCCCAGAGAAGCGGCAATCGCGCTTGCGACGAGCAGGATGATGACGAGGGGATTCGCGAAGAGCCGGAACAGCTGTACGACGGCGGAGAGGCGGCGCACCGGAGCCGCCTCGTTCGGACCGTACACGGCTAGGCGCCGCGCCGCCTCGGCGCTGGTGAGTCCCTCCTCAGCGCTCGCCATCAGCCTGTCGACAGCTGGCTCAACGGGGTCGTGAGCGCTGGCTCACTCGGTGTCGCCGGAACGACCGCCTGAATCAGCCGCCGCGACAGATGGCGCGTGTGCATCAGCAGGTTCGTCCGTTCGCGTTCTCGTCCGCAGCTTCATGACCAACGCCTGTATGCGCTGGCGATGATGTAGCTTGCGTTTCCGGTCCTTGTTGAATCGAGCTCGATCGCCATTCCGTTCCGACATACCGCTAAGCGTATCGGATATGACGGAATCCGACTGTGCCATTTTCGCACAGGCCCCCTGCTGTGACGCTGCTATGCTTGAGGCTGGCACAACCCGATTAAAAAGGAACTTTCATGAGCGGCGCATGGATCCTTCTGGGGCTAGCGGTGTTCGGGGTGATGACGAAAACGATCGGATGGTGGGAGGCGCGCGCCCAGCGATCCGATCTCGGCTTTGTCAGCCGTCGCTGGCTGGCCGAACAACATTTCAACTAAATGCGGCATTCTGGGTTCACGCGACCCCGCTCGGTGGCGGGTGGCGAGGAACTGCTCAGTATCGAGTTGCTCGAGGAGCACGCCAGGCGTCTGGCGGCGCTGCTCTCGATCGCCCCGCGGGGCGGAGGCAGCGGCCGCGCCCACCTGCGGCAGGTCAAAGAACATATGCGCGCGCTCCGCGACGTCTACACGGCGCTCGTGGAGGACGCGCGGTACGAGGGCATATCGCCCGCGGCAGAATGGCTGCTCGACAACTTCCACATCATTTCGGCCGCCGCGCGCGACATCCAGCACGATCTCCCGCCCTCGTTCTTCAAACGGCTGCCTCGCATCGCCGCCGACGAGTTCGCCGGGCTTCCGCGCACGTACGCGCTCGCGCTCGAGCTGATTGGATCCAGCGGGGGCCGGCTCGATGCGCACCGCCTTCAGCGGTTCATCAGCGCCTTCCAGTCAGTGACGCCCCTCACGATGGGCGAGCTCTGGGCCTGGCCGAGCGCGTTGAAACTCGCGCTGCTCGACCACCTGCGCATGAGGGCCGACGAACTCGCAGCGGGCCGCACGCACCGCCTGGCGGCGGATCGGCTCGCCGCAGCGGTCGAAGCGGCGCCCGTCTCCTTCGACCAGTGGCCGGCGGACATCCATCATGCGTTTGTCACGCGCCTGCTCGAGCGCTCGCGTGCCCTCGGCGCGATCGCATCAGGGTTGCACCAGCAACTCGAACAGGCGCTGGCGGCGCGAGGACAGACGATCGAGGACGCGATTCGAACGGAAGGGCAGAATCAGGCGGCCGCACAGGCGGCCATGGCCAACCTGATTGGCAGCCTCCGCCTGATTTCGACCTTCGATTGGAGTGAGTTCTTCGAAAGCGTGAGCCTCGTCGAGCAGGTGCTCCAACGCGATCCGGCGGGTGTCTACGGCCGGATGGACTTCCGCAGCCGCGACCGGTATCGCCACGCCATCGAGGAACTCGCCGTGCCGACCGGTGAAGGTCAGCTGCTGCTCGCGCTGAAGAGCGTCGAGCGCGCGCGGCAGATTCACGTGCGAAACGCCGACGCCCGCGACGCGCACGTCGGGTACCACTTGATTGGCGCAGGGCGGCGACAGTTCGAGCGCAGCGTAGCCTGGCAGCCCACTCTCAAAGGGCGCGTGCGGCGGCTCTTCTTCGCCTCCGCGACGCCAGGATATCTCGGAAGCATCGCGGCGGGCACGGCCCTGCTCGTGCTGCTGGCTGTCGTCTACGCCTCATGGCACGGCTGGCACGGCGCCGCGCTGTTTTTCGTCGCGCTCCTGACGGTCGTGCCCGCGAGCGAGCTGACCATCCAGGTGATGCAGCGGATGATCAGCTATCTGATTCCGCCACGCCGGCTTGCGCGCCTCGAGTACGACGCGGTGCCTCCGTCGGCCCGGACGATGGTCGTCGTACCGACGCTCCTCGACAGCATAGAGCGTGTCGACGAGCTGGTCGCGCACCTCGAAGTGCAGGCGCTCGGCAACATCGACCCGCATATTCACTTCGCCATCCTCAGTGACTTCCGCGACGCGGCGACCGAAACGCTGCCGCGCGACGCAGAGATTCTCGAAGCGGCGCGTGCACGCATCGCCGCGCTCAACGTCAAGCACGCGAACGGAAGTGCGGACCGGTTCTTCCTGTTTCACCGCCTGCGCCAATGGAATGAACGCGAAAGGCTCTGGATGGGGTGGGAGCGCAAGCGCGGGAAGATCGAGGAGTTCAATCGCGTGTTGCGTGGTGCCACCGATACGAGTTTCATTCTGTCGGTCGGCGATTTTGCGGTGCTTCCGTGCGTCAGGTATTGCATCACGCTTGACAGCGATACACGGCTGCCCAGAGGGGTGGCGCGGGAGCTAATCGGGATCATCACTCACCCGCTCAATCGCGCCACGTTCGACCCGCGGGTCGGCCGGGTGACGGACGGCTACGGCGTCCTTCAGCCGCGCATCAGCGTCACGTTCATGAGCGCCGCCGGATCGCTCTTTGCGCGGCTGTATTCAGGACACACGGGCGTCGATCCGTACACAACGGCGGTATCCGACACCTATCAGGATCTCTTCGGCGAAGGCATCTTCACCGGCAAAGGTTTGTACGACGTCGACGCCTTCACCGCAGCGCTCGACGGTCTGGTGCCGGAGAACGCGCTCCTGTCGCACGACCTGTTCGAAGGGCTTCACGCGCGAGTCGCGCTGGTCTCGGATGTCGAACTGGTCGACGAGTATCCGTCAAGTGTGCTGTCCCACGCCCGACGGCAGCATCGTTGGATCCGCGGCGATTGGCAGATCCTCCTCTGGCTGTCCCCGTTCGTGCCGTCGCCGCGGGGTCTCAGGCGGAACACCCTGTCGATCATCGGGCGCTGGAAGATCCTGGACAACTTGCGACGCAGCATCGTCGCGCCGGCACTACTGGCACTGCTCACTGCCGGATGGACGATATTGCCAGGCCCGCGCTGGTTCTGGACAACGATGGTCATTGGCGTGGCCGCATCCCAGCTCCTCCCGGTGGTCGCGCGCCTGCTGGTCGGGCCCGAAAGAGCGCAGTCGATCCCGGTCTTCCTCGGCAACCTGCGCCGCGACACGGCCACTGCGTTCGCGCAGATCTTCCTCAGCCTGACGTTCCTCGCCTTCCACGCGTTCGATAGTGCGCACGCGATCGGCGTCACCCTCGTGCGTCTCATCATCACGAGGCGCCGGATGCTCGAATGGGAGACGGCGGCAACCACGGCCGCCAGGGCGGCGGGACTGGTCGGTCAGAGGCTGCGCCGATACCTCGCCGAGATGGCGGCCAGCCCGATCATCGCAGCCGCCGTGGCCGTCGCCATCGTGGCGCGGGAACCGGCGGCGCTTCCCGCCGCGGTGCCATTTCTCGTCCTCTGGACGATCGCACCGGTCGCGGCCTACTGGCTCAGCGTGCCCGTGGGCGCACGCGTCCGGCCGCTCAGCGATCGCGACCGAACCGTGCTGCGACGGACGGCGCGCAAGACCTGGCGGTACTTTGAAACGTTCGTCACTGCAGCGGACGCGTGGCTGGTGCCCGACAACTATCAGGAGGGCGGCGACGCCCCGAAGCTGGCGCGCCGCACGTCGCCAACCAACATCGGCATGAGCCTGCTGGCGACGCTGGCCGCGCACGACCTTGGGTATCTGCCGACGGACGCCCTGCTCCGTCGCCTGAACGCGATGTTGACAACGCTCGAGAGCCTCGAGCGATACCAGGGACACTTCCTGAACTGGTACGACACGGCTACGCTGGCCCCGCTGCACCCACGGTATGTCTCGACCGTCGACAGCGGCAACCTTGCCGGCGCGCTGGTCGCACTCGCGCAGGGGCTGCTCCGGCTCGGAGAGAACCCCCAGACGCACGCGCTGCGGCTCGCCGGCCTGGTCGACACTTCAGACCTGCTCGCGGCAGCGACCTCGTCGATCGACGTCCGCTTTGGGCCTCGGCAAACCGTTACCGAGATCAATCGTCTGGCTCGCGCCATCGTCGAGGCTGCGCGCGTCGGTGCGCCTGAAGCCGTCGCGCCGATCCAGGCGCTCGGGGTGCAACTTGCCAGCGCCGCGGTCGAGCTCGATCACGCCGAGCCGTCCGATGCCGGGAGCGAGATCGCGTACTGGTGTCGGGCCGTGCTCGACGGCGTGGAGAGGTCGGCGGTGGAGCCGCTGGTGTCCGCGGACTCGCTGCGGACGCTCGCCAGTCGTGTTTCCGCACTCGCCGATGCCATGCACTTCGAGTTCCTCTACGACAGGCGGCGGCGTATCTTCTCAATCGGCTATCGTCTCGCCGACGGCGAAGGCCCGGGACGGCTCGACGGCGCCTTCTACGATCTATTGGCCTCGGAGGCGCGGCTGGCGAGTTTCATCGCCATTGCGAAGGGCGACGTGCCGCAGCACCACTGGTTTCATCTGGGACGCCTGGTCACGAACGTGGACGGCCGCGCGACGCTGATGTCCTGGGGCGGGACCATGTTCGAGTACTTGATGCCGCTGCTCCTGATGCGGAACTTCCCCGGAACGCTCCTCGATCAGAGCTGCCGCGCCAGCGTCCGACGCCAGATCGAGTATGGCCGCCAGCGCGACGTGCCGTGGGGCATCTCGGAGTCGGCGTACGCGTTTACGGATTCCGCCGGGAACTATCAGTACCGCGCGTTCGGAGTGCCAGGGCTTGGGCTGAAGCGCGGACTGGCCACCGAGCTGGTCGTTGCGCCGTACGCCTCGGCATTGGGCAGCCTGGTCACCCCCAGACTCGCGGCCGAGAATTTCGAGCGACTCGCGGGTCTGGGCATGGAGGGCCGATTCGGCTTTTACGAGGCCCTCGATTACAACCCCCGGGGCCGTGACATCGACACGCCGCCAGAGGCGATCGCGCGGCCGGCCGTGGTCCGGGCCTATTTCGCGCACCATCAGGGCATGTCGCTCGTCGCGCTCGCCAACGTCATCTGCAGCGATGCATTTGTCTCGCGCTTCCACGCGGATCCCCGCGTCCAGGCCACGGAGCTGCTGCTGCAGGAGCGCGTACCTCGCGAGGCGATTCTCTCGGAACCGCGCCCGGCCGAGAGTACGACGGCGCCACCGTCGCTTCCCGTGTTTGCGGCGAGACGCTTCCGGTCGCCGCACTCGACGAGCGTGCACACGCACTTCCTCTCGAATGGGCGCTACACGGCGGCCGTCACCCGCGCAGGCGGCGGGTTCAGCATGTGGCGCGACGTGGCGGTCACCCGGCGGCGCGACGACCCCACGTCCGACGCTGGCGCTCATTTCATCTATCTGCGCGATCCCTGGTCGGGCCGTGTCTGGTCCGCCACCTACCAGCCCGGCTGTCAGGAGCCAGATCGGTTCGAGGCGACGTTCGATCTCGACAAGATCACGTTCCGTCGCCGCGATACGGACATCGAGACGCAGCTCGAGATCACCGTGTCGTCGGAGGATGACGTGGAGGTGCGGCGCCTGACGATCGTCAATCACGGCGATCAGACGCGCGAAATCGAAGTCACCAGCTACGCGGAGATCGTGCTCGCCCGCCCCGAGGACGATCTGGCGCACCCGACATTCGGTAAGCTGTTCGTCGAGACGGAATTCGATCCGCAGAGCGCCGGTCTCGTGTTCAGCCGGCGGCCGCGCGCCACGGATGAAGCGCCGATCGTCGGCTTCCATGTGCTTGGTGTCGATGGGCCGCGCCTGGGCGGTGCGGTCGAGTGGGAGACGGATCGCGCGCGCTTCTTAGGTCGCGGACGGTCGACCGCCGATCCGATTGCTCTCGACGGGCGCGCGTTGTCGGGCACAACGGGCGCGGTCCTCGACCCGATCGGCGCCCTGCGCGAGCGCATCCGGCTCGCACGAGGCGCACGCGTCCGTGTGACGTTTGGGACCGGCGTGGCGACGGATCGAGCCGCCGCGCTGGCGCTGGCCCGCAAGTATCGTGACGGGAGCGCTGCTGCGCGGGCGTTCTCGATGGCGTTCATCCATGTGCATATCACGCTGCAGCAGTTGGGACTCAGTGACGAGCACGCGATGCTCTTCGATCGCCTCGCGTCGCGTGTCTTCGGATCGGACGCGTCGCGCATCAGCCCGACCGACCTCGAGGCCAACACGCTGGGCCAGCAGAGCCTGTGGGGCTACGGCATCTCCGGCGACCTGCCAATCGTGCTCCTTCGAATCACCGACATGGCGTCGCTGCCGCTCGCGCGACATCTGCTCAACGCGCAGCAGTACTGGCGCGTCAAAGGGTTGCGAGCCGACGTCGTCCTCCTGAACGAGCATCCGGCAGACTATCTCGACGAGATGCAGAACCTGCTGTCGATGCTCGTGCAGGAGCCGCCCTGGGCGGGTTGGCTCGGAAAGCCGGGCGGCATGGTCCTCATGCGCGCCGACGGAATGCCCGAGCGGGAACGCCATCTGCTGTCCGCGGTCGCCCGAGTCGTACTGCTCGGCGAACTCGGAGATCTCGTGGCGCAACTGGAGCGCCCGGCACCTTGGCTGTACGCCGGCGATGACGTGCCACCGTCGGCCAGCCTCCGGCCGCCAGAGCCCGCCCCGACGCCGGTGACGGTCCCGCCGCTGGTCATGGAGAACGGGCTTGGCGGCTTCACACGCGACGGGCGCGAGTACGTCGTCGTGCTCGACGGCGAACGCGAAACACCGCTGCCGTGGTCGAACGTTCTGGCGAATTCCGCGTTCGGCACGATCGTGAGCAGCTCCGGGTCCGCCTTCACATGGTCTGGAAACAGCCGCGAGAACAGGCTGACGCCGTTCGCCAATGATCCGTTGACCGATCCGACGGGCGAGGCCTTCTATCTGCGCGATGACGACACTGGTGCAGTGTGGGGGGCGACACCGGGACCGCTGCCGCGGCGCGGAGACGGTGGCCGCTGGGTCATCCGTCACGCCGCCGGGGTCACACGCTATCAGCATGCCGTGGCCGGCATGCGGCAGGAACTGGCGGTCTTTGTCGCACCCGAGGATCCGGTGAAGCTGGCGGTCCTGACACTGACCAACACTACGGCGGTGAGGCGGCGGATCAGCGTATTCGGATACGTCGAGTGGTGCCTGGGCCCGCCACGAACGGGCGAGCGGCGCTTCGTGGTCACTGAGACGGACGACGAGACCGGCGTGATGCTCGCGCGCAACAAGTACAGCGCGGAGTTCGGCGACAGCGTCGCGTTCTGGCGTACAACCGCGACACCGCGATCTCACACATGCGATCGCGCGGAGTTCGTCGGACGCAATCGCACACTGAGCGCGCCGGCTGCGCTCTTCCGCGAGCGGCTGGCCGGGCGCAGCGGCGCCGGATTTGACCCGTGCGGGGCGCTGCACCTCGTCCTGGAGGTCGCGCCCGGCGAATCCCAAAGCGTGGCCTTCGTGCTCGGCCAGGGCCGCGACCGCGCCGACGCCTTGAAGCTGGCAGCCCGGTATTCCTCCCTGGCGCGGGCCGAGGCGACACTCGCGGCAGTCGAACGCACGTGGAATGAGATGCTCGACGCCATCCAGATCAGCACGCCGGACGATTCGTTCGATCTCATCGTCAATCGCTGGCTGCTGTATCAGACATTGAGCTGTCGCATCTGGGCGCGCAGCGGCCCGTACCAGCCTGGCGGCGCGTTCGGGTTTCGCGATCAGCTGCAGGACGTGCTGGCGCTGATGTACACCCGGCCGGACCTCTGTCGCGCGCACCTCCTTCATGCGGCGTCGCGGCAGTTCCTCGAAGGGGACGTGCAGCACTGGTGGCATCCGCCGAGCGGACGCGGAACCAGGACGCGCTGCTCCGACGATCTGCTCTGGCTACCCTACGTCGCCGCCAGCTACGTGTCGCAGACCGGTGACGAGTCGGTGCTGGATGAAATCATCCCGTTTCTCGAGGCGCCGGCGCTCGAGGCCGATCAGCCGGAAACGTACATGCTGCCGCGTGTGTCCGCGGAGACCGCGTCGCTCTTCGAGCACTCGGTGCGCGCGATCGGTCACGCCAGGCACTACGGCGCGCACGGACTCCCGCTCATTGGATCCGGCGACTGGAACGACGGGATGAATCGCGTCGGACACGGCGGCCGAGGCGAAAGCGTGTGGCTCGGGTGGTTTCTCGTCACCGTGCTGAACGAATTCGTCCCGATCTGCGAGCGCCGGGGGCGGGGCGATCTCGCTCAAGCGTATCGAGACGAGGCGCGATGGTTGACCGGCATGCTGGAACTGGCATGGGATGGCGACTGGTATCGCCGCGCCTATTTCGACGATGGAACGCCCCTCGGGTCGGTGCAGAACGAGGAGTGCAAGCTCGATTCACTGACGCAATCCTGGGCGGTGCTCTCGCAGGTCGCACAGCCCCGCCGCGCCGAGCGTGCCATGGACGCGGTGCGGGCGCATTTGGTACGCCGCGATGCACAGATCGTGCTGCTGCTCACTCCGCCGTTCGATCGCATGGCGCACGACCCGGGCTATATCAAAGGCTACGTGCCAGGAATTCGCGAGAACGGCGGCCAGTACACGCATGCGGCACTCTGGACGGTTATCGCGCTGGCCCGGCTCGGCCTCGGCGACGAAGCGATGGAGCTGTTCCACATGATCAATCCGATCAACCATATGCGGACCGCGGAAGACACCGAGCGATACCGTGGGGAGCCGTACATCGCGGCCGCCGACGTCTACGCGCACCCGATGCACGTCGGCCGCGCCGGTTGGACGTGGTACACCGGGTCCGCGGGATGGATGTACCAGGCCGCCATTCAAGGACTCCTCGGACTCCGGCGCCGCGGCTCGACGATCAGCGTGAACCCTTGCATCCCCACGGCGTGGCCGCACTACTCACTCGACTGGCGTGTCGGTCGCACGCGGTATTGCTTCACCGTGTCGAACCCGGAGCACCGCTGTCATGGAATCGCCTCGGCTGAGATCGATGGCGTCGCGATTGATCCGTATGCGATTCCGCTGGAGGACGATGGAGAAGTGCACAAGGTGACGATCGTGCTGGGCGCCGGGCTCGGCGCGCAGTTGGAAGCGGCGGGAGGGGCGGAGCGCCGCGACGGTTCGTCGTAACCGCCGAACGGGTCGGCCCCCCGTGTGAGCAGAATGAGGTTACATGGCGCTCACCGTGGCTCGAATACCCACAGATTGTCCTGGTCTTGGCTACCACCGCGGATCTGTTCCATGGCTCGAAGTTGACGCCCGCCTTCCTGTAGTTCATAACGAAAAGGAGATTGTCACCTCACCGCTGGTCAGATGAATCGAGCGGAGCGGTGGAAACTATGGACCGCATGTGGAACGCACCAACCTGAATCGCTTCCGAGAACCGAGGCGGGCGGAGCCAAGCGGCCGA
>QHWF01000839.1 GCA_003222455.1 Acidobacteriota bacterium | reverse complement strand
CCCCCAGTTCTCGGCAAAGTCGTACCCCCGCGCGGGATTGAGCATGTCGACCCACACCGTCCCGCTGAAGCGCGCCGGGTCGACTGGACGTCGCATCAAAATGCGCGTGGTATACGGCGCGTCGGCTGTCCGCACGGTGACGTGTCTCGCCGAGTCCCAGTCGTACACGTTGGCCGTACCGCTGACGAAGAACTCTTCCTCTACGTAGTCATAAGCCGACAAAGTCAAGGGAGTTTGCGAATCGGCGGCTGCCATGAATGGACGCGAATCAGCCGTAATTGGTACCGGGCCGGTCACGCGCGGAACGGGTGAGAATTGGGCGGGAGCCGTCTGCGCGAACGCAGTGCTTCCGACAAGTAAGACGAGTAAGGCTCGAAGACAGGTGCGCATGCGTCTCACCGTGCGGCGGTGCCCATCAGCTCGAGGACGCCGTGTGATCGTGAACCGTTTCGTAGGGAGGCGGGAGCGCATTCTCTCCAATGCGTTCGCAATTGCCTTCTCGACGAGCGGCACCATCACGTCGTATCCCATCTTGTTCGGATGCAAACCATCGTCGGCGAGCTCGCGCCGCAGCATGCGCTTGTCGTCCGCCATCGCCGTGAAGTAGTCGAGGTCCACGAGACGTTGCTTCGCGCAGTAATCGCGGAGCCATCGAGCGCGAGGCTGCGTTCAGCCGGTCGCGACGCGAACGGATCGCGGCGTGTAGTTGCTCACGGGCAGTACCGACGCAAACACGACCTGAGTCCCGTGACCGCGGCGACCTCCGCCAGCGATGCGAAATGCGTCTCGATGTCCTCGTTCGACATTGGCCCGGTGCTCCCCGCGATATCGTTCGTTCCCGCGAGAATCACGACGACCTCTGGCTGAAGATTGATCACGTCCTGGCGGAAGCGCACGAGCATCTGCGACGTCGTCTGTCCGCCAATGGCGCGATTGATGTACGGCTTGCCTGGGAAGAATCGGTCGAGTCGCCACACATCCGTCACCGAATCGCCGAAGACCACGACGCGCGGCTCGCCGGGCGCGGGCGCCTTCAGCGCCGCATTCTTGGCGCGAGAGCGCGCGCGTTCGCCGTAGTCGTCCGTGTACACCGCGACGCGCGAGGCGCGGTATCGATCCAGGTTCGGAAACCCGGTCCCCGGGACGTGCGCGGCCGCCGGCGATGCGCGTATCGTCGCAGTCGACCGCGTACCGGGCCTTCTGCCGGTCGATATACGGTGCGATGAGCGGCGGCACGCCGTTGCTCGGCGCCAGTTTTGCGGGACGCTGCATGTCCTGCAGGTGCCGCGTGACGTAGGCCTTTGCTTCGGCGCTCAGGAACGTCGAGAGCGGCACCTCCATGGTCGGCACATGGACCGTCCCGTCATCGTCGATCACGACCTTGGGTTGTGCGGAGTTCTCCGGTCGTTGCGCCAGCAGCGCAATCGAGACCACTGCCAGCGAACCGACGATCGCACCCCATAGTCTGTAGTGGTAGCGCATGGTGATTTCTCGCGCGTGGAGTTCACGCCGCTAAACCCTGAAAAGCTCCGCTCCGGAACGCTTACCTGTAATCAGCCACCGGCACTCGCCCGTACCAGGTGGCGCGGAAGCCCGCGCGGTCGTCGAACCACGTCATATGCACGAAATCGTCGTCGACGGCGACGCTGACGAAATCGCGACCCAGATTGCGCATGCCGCGACGGCGAGACACGCCAGGCGATCGCGCGGTACTGACTTCGAACGGCGCGCTGAACGTCTTGCCGCCGTCGCGCGAGACCGTGGAGTAGATCTCGAACTGCTCTGGCATATCCGAGTACGACCAGACGTCGTGCCATCTTCGAGCGCCCGCTCGACCGGCACCAGGCGTAGACAACGGATAGACGGTTCGCCAGATCAGGGCCATCACTCCCTTCGGGCTGTACGCTGCCGTCAAGTTGGCGACGCTCGTCGTGGGAACTGCGGGAACAGACACAGCTTTTGTGAACGTCTTTCCCGCATCTTCCGTCACGTAAGAGTCCACCCCGTTCGAGGACGCGCTCAGGACCGTGAACATACCTTTCCTGGTCGGGTTCGCCACCACGATCAGCCCTGCTCCCGGTCCTGCGCCGGCTGGCGTCGTCCCTGGGAGCAAGTAGCGCTGGAACGTCTTGCCATCGTCGGTGCTCACGCCGAAGACGCGGCAGGGACATCTGGCGTTCAACGAGGCGGGAACGCTCGAGGCGACGTAGGCGATTCCCATCATTCCGTTGGCCACGTCATAGCCGCTGCCGCCCGACTGCGGCCACTCCGGGGAATCGAACGCGTAGACCATTCGCCAACTGACACCGCTATCGTCCGACATGCGCACGACGGTCTGCCGGTGAGGCGGCTCCGCTGCGGCGCTCTTTCCATCCACGTACAACTTGCCGTTCGACAAATCGACCCGAATCTCGGGCCTGTCGCCCTGCGAGCCGGTGGGCGCGAATGACACGAACGGGCCGAGAACCTCCTTCGGCATGTACGAGCCGATGATCTGCACTGGATGGCTGAAGGTGTAACATCGACCTTCCCGGGCGAGCGGGATCCTGGCTCGGGTCCGGCCTCGCCACAGCCAGCGGGTGAAGATAGGTCCAGCTTCGTACGTCCTTGGACCTGTAGAGCGGGGCAATTCCGCCTTTGCCCGCTTCACCG
>QHWF01000115.1 GCA_003222455.1 Acidobacteriota bacterium | reverse complement strand
CACCGCGACGGCCTCGGGCACCGCGGAGGGCTCGGGCACTTCGGAGGTCCCGGTCATCTCGGCGGCCTCGAGCCCCTCGGTCGTGTCCCCGGCGAGCGTCTCGTCGGCCGGAGCCGACGCGGCGCTGAAGGCCTCGAGCCCTTCGAACTGCGCTTCCACCTCCCGGCGCTTCTCTTCTTCGCTCTTGATGTCGATCCGCCAGCCGGTCAGCTTCGCGGCCAGCCGGACGTTCTGGCCCTTCTTCCCGATCGCCAGCGACAACTGCTTGTCCTCGACGATCACTTCCATGACGCGCTCACGATCGTCCACGATCGAGACGCGCTGCACCTTGGCGGGGCTGAGCGCATTCGTCACGAAGGCGATCGAATCCTCCGACCACTCCACGATGTCGATTTTCTCGCCGCGGAGCTCGCGGATGATCGACTGGACGCGCGTGCCCTTCATGCCGACGCAGGCGCCGACCGGATCGACGTCGCGCTCGCGCGAGTACACCGCGACCTTCGCCCGGTCGCCGGCTTCCCGCACGGCGCCGCGAATCATCACCGTGCCATCGTAGATCTCGGGCACTTCCTGTTCGAACAGCTTGATGAGCAGCGCCGGGTCGGTGCGCGACAGGACGATCTGCGGCCCCTTCGCGCTCCGGTTGACGCCTTTGATGACCGTGCGCACCCGATCGCCGGGGGTATAGCTTTCGGCGCGCGACTGTTCCTTGCGGGGGAGCACCGCCTCGATGCGCCCGATCTCGAGAATGATGTCGCCGTTCTCGAAGCGCTTGATCGTGCCGCTGACGACCTCGCCGATGCGCTGGTTGTACTCCGCGAAAATGTTTTCGCGCTCGGCCTCGCGGACTTTCTGGAAAATCACCTGCTTGGCGGTCTGCGCCGCGATCCGCCCGAGCACTTCGGTCGGCTTCGGAAACTCCATCTCGTCGCCGAGCTCGATGCTGTTCGCGACCTCGTCCCCGTAGAGTGGACGGTACATCTCGCGCGCTTCGTGCAGCGAGATCTCCGTGGCGGCGTTGGTCACCTCTTCGACGACCGTCTTGAGCGCGAAGAGATCGACCTGGCCCGTCTCGGTGTTGAACCGCGTTTTCAGGTTCTCGCCGGTCTTGTAGTACTTCCGAGACGCGGTGGCGACGGCCTCTTCGATGGCGCTGATGACCGTCTCGGGCTCGATCCCCTTTTCCTTCGCGAGCGCTTCGATCGTCTGCTGCAGAGGGTTCGACATTGGTGCTCAAAACTCCACTTCGAGATTCGCGCGCCTGATCCCGTCCATCGGCACCCGATGGCGTTTGTGATCCTCGCCGTCGATGAGGACGTGCCCCTCGTCGACGCCGCCGAGCGTGCCCCTGAGGAACGTCTGGCCGTCGACCGGCTCGCGCGTCACCACCTTCGCGCGGCGGCCGGTGAACCGCCGATAATCGTCCGCCGATCGCAAGGGCCTGTCGAGTCCGGGAGACGATACTTCCAAGGTATACGCCGAGGGCACGATCTCTTCGACGTCGAGAATCGCGCTCAGCTCGCGGCTGACGTTGGCGCAATCTTCGACACTGACGCTCTCTTCGGCAGTCGCGGCGGGTCCCGGCCGGTCGATCTGGATGCGGAGGATCATGCCGCCGGCTTCCCGGCGGAATTGCACGTCGAAGATGTCGACACCGAAGGTGGCCGCCACGCGGCTCGCCAGGGTGCGCACTTGTCCGACAACGTCCACCGCGCCAACGGGGCTCCTGCCGTTTCCGGCGTCTGCCATTTTCGGGGCCTTAAACTAAAAAAGTGGGCACACGCCCACTTCGGTCCTTCACTCAGGCTCCGAATCCGTGATTATAGCACGGGCCGAGCTAGCAAATCGTACGCGCGCGCGCCAACGATCTCGACCTCGGCCAAATCTCCAGGTTCGAAGCTGGACGGGTTGCACTCGGTCAAGTAGACCGCTGAATCGATGTCCGGCGCCTGCGACGCGAGCCGCCCCCTCAGCACCAGCGCGTGATCGTCCGACGGGCCGTCGACGAGGACCCGCGTCCGCTCCCCGATGCGCGCGCGCTGCCGCCTCGCGGTGAGCCGTTTCTGCAGACCCATGATCTGTTTCCGGCGCGCTTTTTTCAGATGAGCCGGCACATCGTCGGCCAGCGCGTAGGCCGACGTCCCTTCTTCGTGGGAGTACGTGAAGACCCCGACATGATCGAACGCGTGATCGGTGACGAACTGATGAAGATCGTTCACGTCCGCGTCGGTCTCGCCGGGGAACCCCACGATGAACGTCGTGCGGAGCGCGACCCCGGGCACGCGGCTGCGGATGCGCGCGAGCAGCGCATCGTAGGTCTGTCGCGTCCCCGGGCGTTTCATCCGTTTGAGCACCGCGTTCGACGCGTGCTGCAGCGGCAGATCGATGTACTTGCAGACCTTCTCGCAGTCGGCCATGGCGCCCAGCGTCCCGTCGTCAATCGTCGTCGGGTACAGGTAGAGCAGACGGATCCATTCGAGGCCCTGGACCGTGTTCAGATCGCGCAGCAAGCGGGCGAGCGCGCCGCGTTCGCCGCGGTCGATGCCGTAGAACGTGGTGTCCTGCGAGATGAGCAGCAGCTCCTTCACGCCGCGCGCCGACAGGGCCTGCGCTTCGCGCACGATGGACTCCGCACTGCGGCTCCGGTAATGCCCCCGGAGCGTCGGGATGATGCAGAACGCGCACTTGTAGTCGCATCCTTCGGCGATCTTCACGTAGGCGTAATGCTTCGGCGTCGCCAGATAACGCGGCGTTTCCGCATCGTAAATGTATGTTGGGAGCGCGCCCGGCGGCGCCTGCGGCCATGCCGCGCCGCGGCCATGCGAAGCCGCGGCGACGGCATCGGCGTCAGTTCGCGCTGGGGGCGGGGCCCCAGTGCCAGTGTAAAAAGTCAGGGGTGACACCCCTTGAACGTCTTCAGCTTGGAATGGAGCGAGGGGCTTCAGCCGAGCGTCGCCGCCAATCGCGTTCACGATGTCGGGCACCTCGCCTGTGCCAAGGATCGCGTCGATCTCCGGAATCTCTTTCTTCAACTCGTCGCGATACCGTTCCGCCAGGCATCCGGTGACGATCAGCCGCCGGCAGGCGCCGTCTTTCTTGTGCTGCGCCATCTCCAGAATCGTATCGACCGATTCCTGCTTCGCCGAGTCGATGAACGCGCACGTGTTGACGACGATGACGTCGGCGTCGGACGCGTCGTGGGTGAGCTCGTGACCGGCCCGGTGCGCGAGGCCGAGCATCACTTCCGAGTCGACGAGGTTCTTCGGGCAGCCGAGGCTGATGAGTCCAATCTTCATAATGAGTTCAGCTGTTACGACTTCCTGCTTTCAGTGATATATCGACCATTTGCTTCAGTTCTTGCCACGAAGCCACGAAGCTCACGAAGAAGGCTTTCATTTTTGATTTTTCTTCTTCGTGTGGTCTTCGTGTCTTCGTGGTTTCATTTTCGCCTGCACGCGTCGTGGTTGCATTCGGGCTGCACGGTTGTGGTTGCCTTCGGGACCTTACGGATATAACCGATACAACATCCGCGGATACGGAATCGTCTCGCGCACGTGCTCGAGTCTGCAGATCCAGGCCACGACTCGTTCGATGCCCATGCCGAACCCGCCATGTGGGACTGTGCCGTACCGGCGCAAGTCCAGGTACCACTCGAAGGCTGCCTGCGGCAGTCCCTGCTCTTTGATTCGCGCCAGCAGCAGATCGAGATCGGCCAGGCGCTCGCCGCCGCCGATGATTTCTCCGTAGCCTTCGGGCGCGAGCACGTCGACCCCGAGTGCGACGTCGGCGCGCTCGGGATCGGGTTTCATGTAGAACGCCTTCACCGCAGCCGGGTAGCGATGGACCATGAGCGGGCGATCGTGCTGTTCCGACAGCATCGTCTCGTCCGGTCCGCCGAAGTCTCCGCCCCATTCGATGGGCAGGCCTCTGGCCTGCAGCAGCTGCACCGCCTCGTCGTACGAGAGCCGGGGGAAGGGCTTCTTCACCGATTCCAGCCTGGTGATGTCGCGTTCGAGGACGGCGAGCTCGCGCCGCCGCCTGTCGAGCACCCGCGCGACGATCTCCACCACCAGATCTTCGGCGAGCTCCATCACGTCGTTCAGGTCGGCGTAGGCCATTTCTGGTTCGACCATCCAGAATTCGGTGAGGTGCCGCCGCGTCTTCGATTTTTCCGCGCGGAACGTCGGGCCAAAACAATAGACGCGGCCGAGCGCCATCGCGTTCGCCTCGTTATAGAGCTGACCGCTCTGGGTGAGATACGCCGTGGTTTCCTCGAAGTACTGCGCGGGAAAGAGCGTCGTGGTGCCTTCACACGCCGCGGGTGTGAAGATTGGCGTGTCGGCGAGAATGAAGCCGCGCCCGTTGAAGAAGTCGCGGACGGCATTGATGATCTCGTGGCGGACCCGGAGGATCGCCTGCTGGCGTTCGGTGCGAATCCAGAGATGACGGCGGTCCAGGAGGTAATCGATGCCGTGCTCCTTCGGCGTGATCGGGTAATCGTGCGACTCGCCGACCACCTGGAAGCCCTTGACGTCGATCTCGAAACCGGTCGGCGCGCGCTTGTCGGCGCGCGCGGTGCCGATGACGATGACCGATGTCTCCTGCGAGAGGTGGTCGGCCAGCTTGAACAGATCGTCGCCAACCGCCGCCCGGGACACGACCGCCTGAATGAAGCCGGTGCCGTCGCGCAGGATCAGGAAATGGATCTTGCCGCTCGATCGGCGATTGTGCAGCCACCCTTTGATGGTGACCTCTTCGCCCTCGTGCTTGCCGATGTCTTCGATGTAGACGTGCATACGCTTGAATTCTGAATTCTGAATTCTGAATTCAGAATTCTGAATTCAGAAGCCGTTCCATCTTCTCCCGTGCCTTTCGGGCCTTCTCGAGCGTTTCGCGAGCCGGCCCGCGGCCGGCGATTTCGAACAGGAGCGTGCCCTCGTACCCGACCTTCTGTACCGACGTCAGCGCCGCCGCCCAGTCGATCGTGCCCTCGAAGGGCACGAGATGATCGTCGGTCCGGCCGCCGTTGTCGTGCACGTGGTTCGCGATCAGATGCTCGGACACCATTTCCACCGCGTCCACGATATCGCCGTCGAGGTGGGCGTGACCGAAATCCAGGCAGATGCCCACGTCGGTGCCTTCGAGATCGTCCTCGACGAAATGCACCAGGGAGCGCGCACCCGACAACTCGTTCGGCAGCACTTCGAGCGCGAGTTTCACGCCGAGCGCCCCCGCCATGGGCTGGAGCTCCAGCATGCTGCGACGGGCTGCGGCCCGCGCGTTGCCGCCGCCGGGCGCCGGCGCGGTGCGCGGGACACCCAGGTGCACGACGAGCACAGCAACCGGAATTCGACGCGCGATATGCAGCGCGCGCTCGGTTTCAACGACCGCCGCGGCGCGCTCGTCCTCTTCCGGCGACGCCACGGACAGTACGCGGCCCCAACGCCCGCCGGTGAAGCTCTCGTTGATCGGCGCGTGCACGCTCTCCAGCTCCAGGCCCGCTTCGGCCAGCCACTGCTGCAGGTCGGCGACTGCCGCCGGATTGTGATAATCGAAATGCGTCCGCGTGGCGAACACCTCCACCCGCTCGAACCCATGGGCTGCAATCTCGAGGAGATGATCGCGCGACAACCGCTGACCGTGGTAGAGGTGCGTCGATATCCCGAAGCGTCGCTTGAGCACAGGCCGAACCATCAATTGTAAGACGAATGAAGTGTGAATTGTGAACACCACAGAGGACACGGAGAACGCGGAGCTGAAATCCTGAAGGCAACAGGATTTTTCCTCCTGTCCTCCGCGTCCTCCGTGGTGGATGGCGTTTGACTTCAGGCTTGAGACTTCAGACTCAAACTTCTTAGCGCAGTTCCTCGATGTGGCTCGCGAGCAGATCGAGCAGCCTGGCGAAGCGATCGTACTTGTGCAGGTTCAGCCGCGCGTAGCGCAGCGTGCGGGGCACGTACTGAATGTAAACGGGATTGCGCCGCGTGATGGTCTGATAGCCAAATGTTCCGAGGGCTTTCAGGTTCCGCTGCAACGCCATCAGATCGAACCGCCGCCGGAAATCGCCGTCGTCGAACTGTCCTTTCAGCGCCAGGAAGTACGCGATCAGATCGTCCACGTCGGGATGCGTCAGATCGACGTACGAATCACGAAGGAGCGACGCGAGATCGTACGTGTCCGGCCCCATCCGCGCGTCCTGAAAGTCAATCACGTACAGGTTGCCTTCGTGCAGCATCAGATTGCGACTGTGATAGTCGCGATGGCAGAGCACTCTCGGCTCCTGCGCGAGCTCCTGCACGATGTGCGACCATTCGCCGGCGAGCGCCGAGCGTTCCGCGCCGGAGAGCGAAATCCCGCGGTAGCCTTCGAGGAAATGCCTGACGAAGAAATCCAGCTCCCACGACAGTTTCTCGACGTCGAACGACACACCGTACGGCAGGTACTGCGAGGACTCGAGGTCGGCACCTCGCCGCTGGAGGAGCTCGATGAGCGCGACGGCCTGGCGGTACAGCGCGGCATGCTCGGTGGGCGACGAAGCCCCGAGATGGGCCTGCAGCGTCACGTCGCCGAGATCCTGCAGGGCAACGACGCCGAGCTCGTCGGAATGGCCGAGAATCGCCGGCGCCGGCAGTGGCATCTGGCGCAACAGCCTGGCCACGTTGGCGAACGGCATCCGGGAGAATTCGATAGGCCCCGCATGGACCGCGAGCACAAGGGGCGCACCGTCGGCCGGAATGATCCGGAAGTACCTTCGATCGGAGGCGTCGCCTGTCAACGGCACGACGCGGGCATTCCCCGCCGGCAGCCCGCTCACTCTGAGATACCGGTCGACGCGATCGTGAACATCCAGGCCGTTGGCCGTTTGCTGCTCGGTCATCGCGCTATCGCCCGCACCGCGGCACTCTCGGCGGTGACGAGCACCGCATCTTCATAGTGTGCGCCGGCCGGGATCGACACGCCGTCGGTCACGATGCACTTCTCAATCACCGCCCCGGCTCCTACCTCCACATCGTCCCACAGAATCGACTCATTGAGACGCGCCGACGGATCGATGCGCACCGCCCGTCCCACGGACGAGCCGGTCTGACCCTCTCTGCGCATGAAGGCCATCGACGTGCGCCAGTAATCCGCCACGGTGCCGACGTCCCAGAATTCCGTGTCGCATCTGAAGCCGCGCACGGCTCCCGGCACCGATGCGATCAACGCATCGTACACGCCACCAACGCTTTTGCTCGGGACGTTCACGTCGAGCTCCGCAAACACCGAGGCGCTCACCGCCTGGACGCCGATGAAGTGCCAGGACCCGGCGGACGCGGCCCCGCGCGTGACGAATCCGGCCACGCAATCGTTGCGATCGAGGCGGACGCCGCCATAACGATCGAACTCGCGGTTCGGGACGAGCGCCAGTGTGACGAGGGCTCGCGATTCGACGTGCGCGGCCGCAATGGGCCCGAGATCCAGGTCGGTCAGTGTATCGCCGTTGATGATCAGAAATGTATCGGCGGCAACGAGCGGCAGGGCCCGGCGAGGGCCGCCGGCGCTGCCGAGCACCTGTGGCTGCTCCCAAGAGTACCGCACACGAGCCTCCAGGTCCTGTCCGTCTCCCACCACGGCCGTGAGCGTCTCGGGACGATGATGCAGGTTCAGGACGAGGTCGTCGACGCCTTGCGACACGAGCCAGCGGATGATCCGCCGGATCATCGGCTCACCGGCCACCGGCATCGCCGGCTTCGCACGGACATCACTGAGCGGGCGCAATCGCGTGCCGTGCCCTGCGGTCAGTACCAGGGCCTGCCGGATTGGACTGGAGCCTTCTGATTGGTTGCGCGATGAGCCGGAAGGGCGCGTGAGAGACCCACTCACGCGTGAGGTCCGGCTTCAGCCGGATAGGAAGAAATCCGCCTAAAGGCGGACGCCACGGGAGATTTGTCGGCGGATGCCACGAAAGGTTTTTTCACTTTCGTTCAGTTCTACTCGTCGTCGAATAACATCATCTCGGCCGACGGGATGCCGCGGTTTTCGCAATCGAGCATGTACAGACGTCGATAGGAGTCGACCAGGTAGTCGGCAGGACTCCGTCCCAGCGCTTCGGCCATCTCGGCAATCCCACGGTCGCCGCCTTCGATCTCGACGAACGTCCCGACCGGAGTCTCGTCGATCGCGACGATTACGTCTTCGAGCGCAAACTCCTCGCGATACTTCTGATACCGAAACCACACGCGATACCCGAGCTGCTCGAGCACTCGCAGCAGCAGCGGACCGTCGGCGACGACGGTCTCGAGTTCTTCGCGCAGCTTCATCAGCGAGGGTTGTACCGGACCCTTGAACGTGATCAGGCTCCTGCCCGATTCCAGGCGGATGCGAAGCACGCAGCGCCGGCGATGGAGGCTTTCGTCCGCAGTGTCGAGCAGGCAGTCCTCCTGCAGACGCCGGCTGCGAAGGGGAGTGGCACCAGCCTCCAACACTGCGGCGCGCGCCGATGCGGCATCGTCGAACCGCAGCTTGATTTCGCGTTCGAGGATCGCGGTCATCGCGACAGCTTACAACGCAATCGGCCGTCCGGACCGGCCAATCAACGACCGGAGGAAGACATACATCGTGAAGCACTCGAGCGCAAAGGGCGGAAAGCCGAGGTATCCAGGCAAAGGCATTTCGAAAACCTTCAAATTCTCCATGATTGGCACGGTGTAATGCCACTTTGCATGAGCCCAGTAGTTCCAGAGTTCCCAGAGGCCGCCGCAGAGGAACCCGCTGAGGACCAGGTTAATCGTGCGGTTGAACTGGCCGGCGCGCCAGCCGCGCTGCAGCGATTCTTCGCCGCGGACGGCGTTGATGGGGTCGAGCAGCAGCACGAAGCCGAGCCACACCGGAGCGGCCAGATAGCGTGCGACCGCGGGCGCGACGAGAAATGGCGACGCCAGCATCAGTGCGCCGATTGTCGAGACCGCCAAGCCACGATGGGCAGGATCGGCAGGATGGGTGATCTGCGAGGCCAGTACTCGTTCCGCTGTTACCTGTCCTGCCCATCCTGCCTGTCCTGCCCGTCTTTTTTGCACTGGCGCTGGGGCCCCACCCCGGGGTCCCCACCGCGGCAGCCGCGGTGGGGGCCCGCCCCCAGCGCGAACTGACGCTGACGCTTCGACCTTCGACAAGCTCAGGTCGCCCTGAGGCTCTCGAAGGGCGCCAGGGCTTTGCTTGGCCGCGGCGAAGCGTGGCCGCAGGCGCTCCCATCCCGCCTGTCCGGTTCGCCACACGCTGATCAACTCGGCTCCTTCGAAAATGGCCGGCCAGATCGTCGCGAAGGACCATGCGTACCCGACCGTGCGCAGGACGACGTTCTCGGGCAGGCCGACGTAATGCCAGTTTCTGAGCACCAGGTTGAACGACTCGAATACGAGCCAGAGCGGAATCGACACCAGACAGAGCGCCGCGAACTCGCGTGGCGACG
>QHWF01000843.1 GCA_003222455.1 Acidobacteriota bacterium | reverse complement strand
TCGGCCTCGTGATGATCGAGGCGCTCGCCTGCGGCACGCCCGTCGTCGCGTTTCGCCGCGGATCGGTCGAAGAGGTCGTCGAGCACGGTCGCACCGGCTTCATCGTCGACACCGACGAGGAGGCGGTCGCGGCCACCAGACGCGTGACGACCATCGATCGCCGGGCCTGCCGGCAATCGTTCGAGCAACACTTCACCGCGCGGCGGATGGTCGAACGGCACGTGTCGGTGTACTCGCAGGTCATCAATGCCAAGGCGGCCAGCGTGCAGGTCGCGATCTGACGTTCGTTGCTTATGCCTGATGTGCTGCAGCTCGACGATCAATTCCCCATCCTGGCCGACGCGCAGCGGGTGGCTGGTCCGCTGCGCGTGCTCAAGCATGGGGACACGTTCAGCGTCTTCGATCAACACGGCGACGTGATCGGGGGAGAAGCCGAAGAACAGGGGCTGTACTATCACGGCACCCGCTATCTTTCCACGCTCGAGTTGCTGCTCGCGCGCCGCCGCCCGTTGCTCCTGAGCTCGACGGTCAGCGACGACAACGTGGTCTTTGTCGCCGACTTCACGAATGTCGATGTGCGCCGGGAGGAACGGGTCGAGCTCCCGCGCGGCGAGATCCATCTGTTCCGGTCACGCGTTCTCGGCGACGGGGTGAGCATCGACCGGATCCGTGTGGGCAATCACAGCCTGCGCACGATCGACGTGCCCCTGTCGGTCCGCTTCGGCGCGGACTTCGCCGATATGTTCGAAGTGCGCGGCACGCGGCGTCCCCGGCGGGGCACGCTGCTGCCGGAACGCCTCGGCGACGAGTGCGTGCTCGAATACGTTGGCCTCGACAATGTCGAGCGCCGGACGCGGATCCGCTGGACCCGCCGGCCGGACGCCCTGGAACCGGGCACGGCGAAGTTTCTCCTGCGGCTCGCGCCGCATGAAAAGATCTCGTTCGAAATGAGCGTGATCTGCGAGGAGAACCGCCACGAGCGGGCCGCCTCTGATTTCGATACGGAGCTCGCGGCCTCCCGCAGCGTGATCGCGGCACGGAGGTCGCGCCGGTGCGTGCTTCGATCGTCGAGTGAGTCGCTGAACCGCTGGGTGAAGCGATCGGCGGCCGATCTGCAGATGATGATTACCGATACGCCGCACGGTCCGTATCCGTACGCCGGAATCCCATGGTTCAGCACGCCCTTCGGCCGCGATGGCCTGATCACGGCGTACGAGCTGCTGTGGGCCGCTCCCGAGATCGCCCGTGGCGTGCTTTCGTTTCTTGCATCGACGCAGGCGACGACCTACTCGGACGTGCAGGACGCACAGCCCGGCAAGATTCTCCACGAGATGCGGAGCGGCGAGATGCCGGCGCTCGGCGAAGTGCCGTTCGCACGCTACTACGGCAGCATCGACTCCACGCCGTTGTTCATCATGCTCGCCCACGCCTATTTCCGGCGGTCGGGCGACCGCGCGTTCATCGAACAGCTGTGGCCGCACCTGCTCGCCGCGCTCGACTGGATGGTGCGCGACGGCGACACCGACGGTGACGGATTTCTCGAGTATGCACGGCAGAGCGAGAACGGCCTGGTCCAGCAGGGCTGGAAGGACTCGAACGACTCAGTCTTTCACAAGGATGGAACCCTGGCCGAGGCACCGATCGCGCTATGCGAGGTCCAGGGATATGCGTACGCAGCATGGCGAGGCGCGGCTCACCTGGCCGAGGCACGCAGTGACGCCGCCGCCGCGTCCGAGTGGCACGAGCGCGCCAACCATATCCAATCGCGATTCGAGGAGGCGTTCTGGTCCGACGATCTCGGCACGTATGCCCTTGCGCTCGATCGTCACAAACGCCAGTGCAAGGTCCGATCGTCCAATGCCGCGCACTGCCTCTTCACCGGCATCGTCAGCTCGCGGGAACGGGCGCGCCGCATGTGCTCCACGCTGATGAGCGAGGCCTCGTTTGCCGGGTGGGGCATCCGGACGATCGCCGCAGGCGAGGCGCGCTATAACCCGATGTCGTACCACAACGGATCGATCTGGCCGCACGACAACGCGCTGGCGGCCGCCGGGTTGGCGCGGTACGGATTCACGGGCGCCGCCACACGGATTCTCGATGCCATGCTGGATCTGAGCCAGGCCGTGGATCTTCACCGGCTGCCCGAGCTGCTCTGTGGCTTTCATCGCCGCACGGACGAGCGTCCGACCCTGTATCCAGTCTCCTGCGCACCGCAGGCGTGGGCTGCCGGCT
>QHWF01000842.1 GCA_003222455.1 Acidobacteriota bacterium | reverse complement strand
GTGCGACGGAAGTCTTCCTCCTGTCCTCCGCGTCCTCCGTGGTGGCGATCAGTGAAGCACCCGTAGCTGCTCACGTGCCGTCTGGCCAGCAATCCACGATTACCGCGCAGGAAGGCGACAAAGCCAGGGCGCTGTTGGATCAGACCATCGAGGCAAAGGGCGGCCTTGAAAAGCTGCGCGCCGTCAAGACGATTATCGCCCGGCAGACGCTGTCGAATCCGGCGGTCGAAGGCCGATCCACCGAGACGATGAACTTTATTCAGTACCCTGATCGGTTCCGCGTCGAAACCCGGGTGCCGGACGGCACGATCGTGCAGGCCTACGACGGCACGCTGGCCTGGATGAAGGATCAGCGGGGCGTCCGCGAAGCGCCCGAGCTCGTGCGGGAGGCGCGCGCCAGCCTGCGTCGCGACACCATCACCCTGCTGCTGGCGGCGAAGGACGGCTCGCTGACGCCGCGCGTGCTGCCGGACGTGAAAGATGCCACCGGGCGTGTCGATCACGCGCTCGAGGTGTCGGGCAAAGACCTGAACCCGGTGATCCTCTACATCGATCCCGCCACGTCGCTGCCGCGGAAGCAGGTCTACACATCCGACGCGCCGGGCCGGCCGCTGATCGAAGAGCAGTTTTCGGATTACCGAACGGTCGACGGCATTCAGATCCCGTTCACCGCGTCGCGCACGCTCGGGCCGCAGACGGTCGAGCGCCATGCGACCGACGTGAAAATCAACACGCCAATCGATCCGGCGCAGTTCAAGCGTCCGGCTTCTTGAGTGCGCGTCTGCTCCTGTCGTGCGGCGAGGCGTCTGGCGATTTGTACGCGGGAGCGCTCACGCGCGAGCTCCGTTCGCTCGATCACACGCTGGCGATTGCGGGCCTCGGCGGTCCGCAATTCGAGGCGGCCGGCGGCCGTCTGATCGACGATTATCGCGACATCGCGGTGACGGGCCTCACCGAAGCGATCGCGAAGGTGCCCCGTTCGTTTGCCGCGTTGCGGCGGCTCGTTGACGCCGCCCGCGTCGATTGCCCTCACGCCTTGATTGTGATCGACGCGCCCGACTTCAACTTCCGGCTCGCCCCGCGGATCAGGAAACTTGGCGTGCCCGTGGTCTATTACATCAGCCCGCAGATCTGGGCCTGGCGCCCGGCGCGGTTGCAGACGATCCGCCGCTTTGCCGATCGCGTGCTCGTCATCTTTCCGTTCGAGGAGGCCATCTACCGCGAGGCCGGCGTGCCGGTGGAGTTCGTCGGGCATCCGCTCGTCGATCTGATGGCACCGGCAGCCACGCGTGAACAGTTTCTGAGCGGCCGCGGGTTGCCCGTGAACTGTCCCACAATTGCCGTGCTGCCCGGCAGCCGTCCCAACGAGGTCGCCCGGATTCTGCCGGATCTGGTCGCATCGGCCATTCACATCCGCGCCGGTGTTCCGGGCGCGCAGTTCATCATCGCGCGAGCGCCGCACCTCGACGATCACCTGTTCGCCGTCGCGGTGAATGCCCCGGCTCCTTTCGTGGTTGTGGAAGGCGACACCAACACCGTGCTCGCCGCGTCGGACGTCGTCCTCACGGCTTCCGGAACAGCTACGGTGCAGACCGCGCTGCATGACAAGCCGATGGTGATCGTGTACCGCCTGTCACCGATGACGTATCGGCTCGGCCGTCGCCTGGTGACCGTGGACACGATCGGCATGGTCAACCTGATTGCCGGTGAGAAGATCGTGCCCGAGCTCGTGCAGGATGCCTTTACGCCGGAGGCCGTCGCGCGCGAAGCGATTTCGATGCTGACCGATCGCGTACGTGCCGCACGAATTCGCGAAGGGCTGGCCCGTGTGCGATCGCGACTCGGAGGCCCGGGCGCGAGCCGCCGGGCCGCGGAAGCGATACTCCGGCTCGTGCAAGGAACTTAGAAGTGTGAAGTCTGAGGTCTGAAGTCTGAAATCTGAAATCTGAAATGGATTACGAGGTCACCATGCGGATCCTGATCGGTTGCTGTCTGGCGTTGATGCTCGCCATCCCTGCGCAGGCCACCGTCCTTGTCGGCGCCGACCTCGGCGAGCTTTCGCGTGACGCCATCGCCATCGCGCGCGGCAGGGTGGTTGCGGTCGATGCACGCTGGGCGGAGGGCCGGCGCACGATCGAGACCATCGTGACGCTGGAAGTGGAGCGCTATCTGAAAGGATCGCTGGGCGACAGCCTCGAGTTCCGTGTGCCCGGCGGTGAGTTCGGACGGTTCCGAAGCGTGGTCGTCGGCGCGCCTGAGTTCACGGTTGACGAGCGGATCGTGGTGTTCCTTGGCGCGAAGGGCCCCGCCATCCCGTACGTGCTGGGCCTCAGCCAGGGCGTATTCCGAGTCGCCCGCGCGGCCGACGCGTCGGGCTGGGTGGTCGCGTCGCCGGCCTTTTTCCCGTCCTCACCTGCGCGCGTCCCCATCGTCCGCGGCGACGCGAGCCGGAGGCCGCTGGCGCTCGCGGAGTTCGAACAGCGCATCCGCGGTCTGGTCGAAGGCGCACGATGAATGCCATCGCCAGAGCGGTTTCGAAGAACGGGCAACGGCGTCACGCCAGCGTCGGGTTGATGATCGCGCTGATATTCGCGCATTC
>QHWF01000841.1 GCA_003222455.1 Acidobacteriota bacterium | reverse complement strand
GACCGGATGGAAGAGCAGCACCTGATCGACTTTTCTCTGTCCGTCGAGCGCGTCCGCGCCGCGCGTCGCGCTGCCGATGCGACCGGCGTACGTCTGGTGCTCAATGCGAGAACCGATGCGTTCGAAGCGCCGGAGATTCCGCGCGACAAGCGCGTCGCCGAAGTGGTGCGGCGCGGGAATGCGTTTCGTGAGGCGGGCGCCGATTCGGTGTTCGTGCCGTTCGTCGGCGACCGGGACACGATCGAGCAGCTGGTGCAGCAGATCCGCGCGCCGGTCAACATCCTCGGCACGCCCAACGCACCGACGCTCAAGGAACTCGCGGCGCTCGGCGTGCGGCGCGTGACGTTTGGGTCGGCGCCGATGCGCGCGACACTCGGTCTGGTGCGACGGATGGCGCGGGAGTGGAAGGAGAAGGGGACATACGGGACGCTGGAGGCCTACGGCATTCCGTTCGCCGAGCTGCAGAAGCTGTTCGCCTAGTTCAGCTCGACGTGCAGATGGTCGGCGGTGCCAACATGCCGCCTGGTATCGAATCCCATGAGCCAGAAGTAGAACTGCACGCCGCGGTTCTTGATCACGCCGCGACCCGTCGTGCGCAGGTCAACGGCATGAATCCAACCATCCTTTTGTTTGTAATGGCGCGTGCGACTGTTCGCCGCGAGTCCCATACGGCCGTAGTCCTCCGGCACGCGACCGGCATCAGTGATCAGGATATCGCGATCGACGAGAATGGCGGTGGAGAGCGCCAGGCGCAGCAGCGGATGCACCGATCGGTAATAGGCGCGCACCGGCGCCGACTTGGCGTGCACGCTCGCGAGATAGATTAAGGAATAGCCGCAGTAGAACAGGACGAGCGGCAGCGCGACCCACTTTGCGACTGGGATCACCAGCGCTCGACCCCCGCGCACTCCTCGCTTCATGAACTTGCGGGCGATCCACACGGCATACGCGGTAATCACACCGCCACTCAGGATCCCGGCAGTCGCCACCGCCAACCAAACCGAGCGCGTGCCGTGCTCATAGATGAACACCGAGCCGCGGACCAACACGGCAAACGGCAGCGCGATGATCAGCACGACCTTCAGGGCCGCACCGGCGGCCTCGGCGGCGAGCGCGCGCCATTCGGCAGCGTTCGCTGGCGCCGCCTGACGCAGCTTGTTGCGCCACTTCGCCTTCCACTCTTTCCGAACTTCGCGCTTGAGGCGCTCGAGTTTTGCGGCAACGCTGTCCATACCGTGAAATCTACGGACATCGGGTGTGCAAGGAGTCAGGTGGACCTCGTCTCTCAAACGTCCTCCACCGGAGCCTCCCGTGAGATTGCTTCTCGTCCTGGTCCTCGCCGCCACTCTGTTCGGTTGCAGGGATACGAAACCAGCGGCCCACCTGTACGATTCCGCGGCAGTCGCAACTTCCGAGCGACACATCGGCTACGACAAGAACGGGCACCCGTCAGCCGTTGCGCTCGAGGCGGTCACCGTCACCGGCACTGAGGACGCGCTCCCTCCGGTCTCTGCCGCCGACATCTCGAACATGGTCATCCGGACCGCAGACGTGTCCATCGAAGTCGATTCGCTCGAGCCCGCCGTGGCCCGCGTACGAGAGCTGGCGGCGCGGTTCGGTGGCTACGTCGCGAGTACCCAGATCTCGACCGGCAAGGCGCAGCTCCGGAACGCCCGCCTCGAAGTGAAGATCCCCGCCCAACGCTTCGATGAAAGCCTGTCGGGACTTTCGCCGATCGGGAAACTCGAGTCCGTGAGCGTTGAAGCGGAAGATGTGGGTGAGCAGTTCGTAGATGTCTCGGCGCGCATGGAGAACGCCCGGCGCCTCGAGCGTCGCCTGATCGATCTCCTGGCCGCGCGAACGGGGAAGCTGAAGGACGTCCTCGACGTCGAACAGACGCTCGCGCGTGTGCGCGAGGAGATCGAGCGGTATGAAGGCCGGATTCGCTACCTCCGGGCTCATACCGCGACGAGCACACTGAGCGTCTACGTGCACGAGCCTGTGCCCATCGTCGCCAGTGTGGGCCGCAGTCCACTCAGCGAAGCTTTCCGACAGGCGTGGCGGAATTTCGTGGTGCTCCTGTCGCTGGCGGTGCAATCGCTCGGCGTCGTCCTCCCGCTCGGCCTCCTCGCTGGGGTCGCCTGGATGGTGACGCGGCGGTGGCGAGTCGCCAGACAGAAGGCCGCGTAGGCAGCGAATTCCGTCCCTTACCTGCGGTTGTGCCAGGGGACAGCTTTGGAGTCGTCCCCAACAACGAGGCCGGTATGGCGGACACGATCCGGAAGGTCGACTACTACTACGTGACGGCGCCCGACAAGCCGGGTGTCGGCGCGCAAATCCTGGGCAAGCTGCGCGACGCGGGTGTGAACCTGCTGGCGGTCCACGCCTTCCCGAGCGCGCGGCGGTCGCAGCTCGACGTCGTGCCGGCTGACGCAGTCGCGTTTCAGGCCGCTGCGAAAGCCGCGGGGCTCAAGTTCTCGAAGCCGAAAACCGTTTTCCTGGTCGAGGGCGACGACCGGGTCGGCGCCTTCGCGCAGCTGTTGTCGCGGCTCGGCGCCGCCGGCATCAACGTGACTGCGGCCACTGGGGTCCGGTCGGGTATCGGCCGGTATGGCGCCCTCCTGTGGGTGAAGCCTGGCGATGTGAGGAAGGCTGCCGAAGCCCTCGGCGCGTGAC
>QHWF01000840.1 GCA_003222455.1 Acidobacteriota bacterium | reverse complement strand
AGCGCATCCCGCCCCACGAACCGATCTGGACGCCGAGGACGGCGGCGGCGGCAAGGCCGGGAACCAGTTGACCGTGGCCGTAGTAGATGACCGCTCCGGCGGTCGCGGTGACGCCGATCATGAACGCGCTCGTCGCCGCGGCCGCGCGCAACGGCACGCCGCACCAGGCATTCAGCACCGGTACCTTGATGATGCCGCCGCCGATCCCGAGCAGCGAAGAAATGTTTCCGGCAACGAACGAGGCGGCGATGGCGAGCGGGATGTGCTTCACCCGGTAGATCACCACGCCACCGCTTTCCTGCTCGTAGTACCGGCCGCCGAGCAGACCGGGATCCGCGGCCGGATCGAGGATGACGTTGCGCCGCTGCAACCGCGTGAGCATGATGCCGGCAATCGCCGCCGCTACGACGCCGAACGTCTTCTGCAGGATCGACTGCCGGAGAATGAGCGCCGTCAGGCCGCCCAGGACGCTGCCGGCGGCGGTCGCCACTTCGAGCAGCATGCCGAGGCGCATGTTGATCAGCTGCTTGCCGGCGCGCCCCGCGGACACAGAGCTCGACGTCGCGATGACCGTCGTCAGGCTGATCGCGGCCGCTGCCGTGAGAGGGAATTTCAGACCGAGATTGAGGAACGGCACGAGAAAGATGCCGCCGCCGAGCCCGAGCACCGCGCCCATGGCCCCCGAAAGCACGCCGGCGACAAAGATGATTACAGCGAGCGAGAGCGTGGCGACCGGCATGTCAGCATCGCCCGGTCATCGTGACCGGGCGGCCCGGTTGCCACCGCCGAGGACACAGCAGTGGCCGGCGCTCACATCGTGAACTTGCGCGTCTTCGAGAGATATCGCGTCGCCTTCTCGATCGCGCGCGACTCGGCGTCTTCCCGCGTCGAGCCGTCCGCGCGCGCGATCCGTGCGCCCGGATCGACATTGGCAACCGTGCAGTGATACACGGCGCCGAGCCTGTACGTCTCGATCGTGACGGCCCAACCCGCGATTGCCACCTGGCGGCGCGTCTGATCCTCAGGCTTCATCGCTATTGACACAACGCGGCCACAAAGACCGCCGGAATTACCAGGAGCACAGTAACTGACGCCGACGTGGAACGAGCGGTTCGCGCTCTAGAGAGTTCACAGAGCGGGCACGAGCCCACGGGGGGAAATCAGCCACGGAGACACCGAGACACAGAGATTCTCTGTGTCTCTGTGGCTTATCCTCTCTGTGCCCTCACTCGTCTCGGTGTCGAGTACTCGGAGACGCTCCTACGGCTTCTCCACCGGCGCACCGACAAGGTTTCCCCATTCGGTCCAGGACCCATCGTAGTTTTTGACGTTTTTGAAGCCAAGCAGGTGCTTCAGCGCGAACCACGTCAGGCTCGATCGCTCGCCGATGCGGCAATACGCGATGACCGGCTGATCGCCCATGATGCCCTGCGCGGCGTACAGCGACCGCAGCTCCTCGATGTTCTTGAACGTGCCATCATCGTTGCAGTTCTTGCCCCACGGGATGCTCCTGGCGCCCGGGATGTGGCCACCGCGCTGACACGTTTCCGGCAATCCGGGCGGCGACAGAATTTCGCCCGTGAATTCCTGCGGGCTGCGAACGTCGACGAGTGCCGCCGATTTCGCTTTCATCGCCTGCTGCACTTCCGGCAGGAACGCGCGCAGCGAGTTGTCCGGCGCCTTCGCCTTGTAGGTCGCCGGGCGGGCCGACGGTTTGTCGGTGCTGAGCTCGCGTGCTTCGGCCAGCCATTTCTTGCGCCCGCCGTCCATGATGCGCACGTCCTCGTGCCCGTACACCTTCAATTGCCAGAACGCCCAGGCGGCAAACCAGTTGTTGTTGTCGCCGTACAGGATGATCGCCGTCTTGTTGTCGATGCCGGTGCGGCCGAGAAGGGCTTCGAGCTTGTCCGCCGGCACGATGTCGCGCACAACGGTGTCGCAGAGCTCGGTCGTCCAGTTCCAGCCTGCTGCGCCGGGCACGTGTCCCTGATCGTACGCGGTCGTATCCACATCGACTTCGACGACCCGGACGCCGGCGTCGGTCGCATGTTGTGCGACCCAATCCGTGGTCGCGAGGACACTCGTTAAGGTGGCAGCCATGTCAGCCTCCAATCCAGAAAATGTCGGGAGCCGCCTATGTTACCGCACTCGCTGTGAGAACGCCTCGTACGCACCAGGTGCGGTCTGACTCCACCACGCGATGTACGCTCTGGCGGCGTCTTCGAGGTTCCTGAGCTCGCGTGGATGCTTGTAGCTGTCACGCAGGGCGGGAAGAATGTCGCGGACACGCTCCCACGTGAACAGCAGCTCGCGCCCGCTCTGATAGAACAGCTCCGGGTTCAGGACGCCGCTCGTGAGGAACGACGCCACCATCTCCCAGTACGTGGTCACCATGCGATACGACGCGTTGGCATCGCTGCCCGCCGGGCACAGCGTCCGGAACTCCTCGATGGTCCGAGGCTTGAACGAGGCGGCAAACCACATGCGCGCCTCGCGCAGGCGCGGCTCGCGCCGCATTTCGTACAGGTGGAGAATCAGTTTGACATCGTCGAAG
>QHWF01000832.1 GCA_003222455.1 Acidobacteriota bacterium | reverse complement strand
TTGATTCCGGAAATTCTGGCCGGTTGATCTGATGCCTCAGACGAGGCCGGTTCGTCAAGTCCGAGGTGTTTGGTCCGCATCGAGGGCCCATCGAGCATGACCAGTCGGCCGCGCTCGAGGATCCGATCGACGATGGCATGGGCCAAGTCGTCGTCGTGCAGGACACGGCCCCATGCCGTGAGCGCTTTATTGGTGGTGAATACCATCGCGCGCTTCTTCCGATGCCGATCGTTGACGACGTGGAACAGCATATTCGCCGCGTCCGTCCCGTACGTGAGATAGCCCACTTCATCGACCACGAGCACGCCGGGATGGACGTAGGTCGCCAACGTCTCGGTGAACCCGCCGCTGCGGAAGGCGCGAGAGAGGTCATCAATGAGTCGGCGGCGGTGACACACCGTGCGTCGAAGCCATTCTGGATTGCGCGATACGCAATCGCGACAGCCAGATGCGTCTTGCCGCGCCCCGTTTGCCCGCCGAAGATGATGCAGCGGCCCTCGGTGACGAAGTCTGGCGCGAGTGCGGAGCCAAGGAGAGACAGCCGGACGGTTGATTGATACATGAAGTTGAAATCGTCGATCGTCTTGAGAAAGGGAAACCGCGCCCGCCGCACGAGGCGGGTCAACCGTGTCTGTTGGCGATGGGCGACTTCTTCCGAGATCAGCAGCGCGAGGAAGTCCCGATAGCACCACTCCTCTTGCTCGGCGCGCCGCGTCAGTTCTCGCCATGCCCGTCGCGTGTTGGCGAGGTGCAACCGTTTGATGAGCCCGTCGAGGTCCTGATCGGAGGCCGTCATGACCGCCCTCCGTCGGCTCGAGAGTCTGGCACCGTGGCTGCGCTCCGTCCCTGCGGGCGCCTCCGGCGGCCTGGACCCGGCCTCCGCGCGGCGCAGGCAGGGCTGTGGCCGACGGCAGGTCGAGGGACAGCTGCTCGCCGCGCGAGGTCGACCCGCCAGGATGCCCTAGGAGATCGGTCGACGGGACAGTCTGGACGATCGCCCTCGATCGGCGCCGGCGCCGGCACGGTAGCGGCCAGGTCATGCGCGATGTACTCGGCCCCGATCGTCTGCGCGACGAGGCCCCGCGCGAACGCCGCGCGGAGAGCGTCATCACCGTAGGTCGCCAACAGGGCGTGGAGGCGATCGACATCACGGAGCCAGATGCCGGGGCGCCGATGGGTGAGTTCAGTCAAATAGTCCAGCGCCGCGGGCCCCAGCGCAAGCAGATGCTCTCGCTGCAAATAGCGTTTGGCGCGCTTGCCGGACACGGCGGCCACGTGTTGCGCCCGATGCTCCGGCAGCGTCGACTTGGCGTGGGGTGCAAACAGCCGCTGATGCACGGCCTCGAACCGGCCCGCGACGACCCGGACGCGATCACGATACAGGAACAACGTCCCGGGGATCCCGATCGCATCGGGCGGCATCGAGTAGGGATGCGTCTCATGGAGGACCGCCGCCGTCGGGCCGACGACGACCGGCACCCGAAGTGCGAGATCGTCCGGCGCGATTTTCACGGCGCGGAGCCGCGGTCGCTCCTCATCAAGCCGCATCGCGGGGATCACGCCGGTCGCCCGGCATGGGCGCTCCGTATTCACCGCGGTGCGCCACTCCGCGAGCTGTGTCCGCAAATCTGCGTCGTCGAGGAATCGCCGTTGTTTGAAAAACGAGCCTTTGACCCAGCCAACCAGATTCTCAATCGATCCTTTTTGTTCTGGACGCGAGGGCCAGCAGATTTCGATCCCCACGCTGAGATCGAGCGCGACGCCCGCGAAGATCGGATTCCACTCCGTCACCTGGCCGTCCTTGCCCCATTTCAAGGCGACCGTCTTCGGCCGATCGAAGACCGCCAAGAGCGGAATCCCGCCGATGGCCACGAAGTGATCCACGAGCGTGCGGACCAGCGTCTCCGTTTGCTCGTCAGGGACGATCGTGACCTCCGCCCAGCGCGAGTATTTCAGCCGCGAGGCAAAGAAGTGGATGCGCTTCTTCGTCCCGTCCAGAAAACGCACGTCGACTTGGCCAAAATCGTGTTGAGAGAATTCGCCGGGGAGACCTTCGAAGCGCACGACTGGGCGGGATGTTTTCGGTCGAATCGCCCGGATCAGATCGTAGAGCGCACTCTTGCCGCCCGGATAGCCTGCCAATTTGGTCCGCCGGAAGATCTCGACCGACAACAGGTCTGGATCGTGCGCGAGCAGGTCCACCACACACGGCCGAAACGCCTCCGCGGTAGAGGGCCGTCCAAGTCGCCGCCGGCGGCGTTCGCCGGCATCGTCGACGTGCGAGACGTCCGGCTCAGCCTCGACGGACCGACACGTCGGTGAGTGTGGCGATCTCGCCTTGCCCGTGGCCGGCTGCTCGGAGTACCTGAATCGCGTGCCGCTTGAGCATGTCGATCATCCTTTCCCTCGCTGTCTGATACAGCGAGTGTCCCCTGGGACGGGACGAGCTCAGAGCGGCCAGAATTTCCGGAAAGGGTTAGGTCAGAGTATTCGGAACCCGCAATCTGCACGCCGATTCGACCACGCTTGGAAGTCGACTCCCGCCACGCGTACTGACGCGCATCAAGTCCCACCAACGCACTCCCGATCAACGACTTGACGCAACATCGAACTGCGTCGGCGTGTCTCCGTAAATCAAGATGTTTGCCCGGGGTTTCGGGGGCTATGTGACGCAGTTCCGACACAAGCCCGAATCGAATTTAGCAAGCGGGTTCGTGTGTCGGGCCCAGCGTTTTGACGTTCGAAACGGTTACCTCGCAGGCGGGGCGAGTCCTTCGAGAAG
>QHWF01000852.1 GCA_003222455.1 Acidobacteriota bacterium | reverse complement strand
AAGGTCATAGGCGCCGTAGACAGCCGGGGCGGCCACATCGTCGTTCACGGCTGGAAAACCGCGCTGCCGCTGACCGCCGTCGAGGCGGTCCAGGCGCTCGAGCCGTACTGCGACGAGTTCCTGTACACGCACGTCGACACCGAAGGGCTGATGACCGGCACGAGCATCGACGCGATCCTGGCGGTGCGGGCCGCGACCTCGCGCCGATTGACGGCGGCCGGAGGCATTACCACCCGGGCAGAGATCGATGCACTCCATGCCTCGGGAATCGACGCCGTGGTCGGCATGGCCATCTACACAGGCGCCCTGGATTTGGACGTGCCGGATCAGGTCTGAGCGATGATCGACACGTGGGCAGGCTCGGGCCAGCGCAGCCGCCATGTGAATGGCAAATGGCCGGCCGCCGCTCTGTACGTACTGCTGACGCTCCTGCTCACCTACCCGTTGTCCCTGAAGCCGGATCGCACGGTCCTCGCCCACTATCCGGACGATGAACTGTTGATGTGGGCGCTGGCGTGGGACGCCCACGCATTTGTGCACCAGCCGCTCTCGATGTTCGACGCGAACATTTTCTACCCGCAATGCCGCACGCTCGCCTACTCCGAGAACCTGATCGGCAGCGCCGTGTTCGCGGCGCCCGTTCTCTGGTGGACCGGGAACCCGGCCCTCGCGTTGAACGTCGTGGCCCTGCTGGCGTGCGTCCTGTGCGGACTCGGAGCGTATATCCTCGGGTGTCGTGTCGGTCTCGGCATGCCCAGCGCGCTGATATGCGGGCTCATTTTCGCGTTCTCGCCGGCGCGCTTCTTCCGCACTCCTCAGATCCACATCGCGACGGTCCAGTGGATTCCTTTCGCGCTGGCGTCGCTGCACGCGTACTTCGATGGGAACCGCAAGCGTGATTTGCGGCTTGCGGTGGCATTTTTCACGCTCCAGGCGCTCACCACCGGTCACGGCGCGGTCTTTCTTGTTGTCGCCGTTTCACTCCTCCTCGCGTACGGCGTGGTGCTCGGAGAACCCGTGGCGTTCCTGCAACGCGGGCGCGATCTGGGCGTGACCGGGCTGTTGCTGCTCGTGCCCGCGGTGTTGGTCTATATGCCGTATCGTCTCGTGCAGGACCAGATGGGGCTCCGGCGCGGTCTGGACACCGGCCTGAGCACGCCTGACAGTCTTCTCGCGTCACCAACCCATTTGCACACGTGGCTCCTCCCCTACGTCACCACGCGTGACGTCCTGGGCGGAGCGACGGCATACCTCTTCGTGGGATACCTTCCGCTTGCGCTGGCGCTGATTGCGATTACGGCCAAAGCGGAGGGACAGCCACCCATCAGCGCGTGGACGCGTGTCGGCTTCATGCTCGAGATCGTGGCGCTTGTGACCTTCGCCGCCGCCAGCATTCTTACGTTTCGCGGTCCTCTCCGATTCCGAATCGGATCGGTCGTGATTTTCAGCGCACGCGGGGCGCTGCGTGCCTGGATGGCGTGCGCGGTGATCGTCGGACTGCGCGCCGCGATGGCCGGTCGTGCGCCGCTCACCCTCCTGACCCGTCCCCGCAGTCGCATCGAGGCGTTCGCGCGGTGGATGGCCGTGCGCCGCCGCGATCCGGCGGTGTTCTATTTCGTGATGACGGTCGTCTGCGTCTCGTTCATCGTCTCGTCGGTGAGCGGCTTGTGGCAATTCGGGGCGTGGCGCTTCGTGTACCAGTTGCCGGGCTTCAGCTTCATCCGCGCCCCGACCCGCTTCATCGTCCTGGCCGTGCTCGCAATCGCGGTCCTGGCGGGCATCGGCGTCGAGCGGCTGACGGCCGGCCTGACATTGCGGATCCGCCGTGCCGTGGCGTCGATTGTCGCCGTGCTCCTCGTTGCGGAGTTCGCCGCCGTGCCGCTCGACGTCGTTCCTTATCGGATCGATCCTCCTGCCGCCGATCGCTGGGTTGCCCGGCAATCGAAGCCGTTTGTTGTGGCGGAGCTGCCACTGTTCAACCCCGATCAGCGGTCCCAGACGGCGTACATGCTGCACTCCACCCTGCACTGGCAGAAGACGGTGCATGGGTACAGCGGAATTCTGCCGGTCTCACATGAAGTCCTTTACAAGGAGCTGAGGAGCTTTCCAGACGTGCAGAGCCTTCAGCATCTGAAGCAGCTGGGTGTGACGTATGTCATCGCGCACACCGATCGGTTTCCACCGAGTGAGCTCGCCCGGTTCGAGGAAGGCGTGCGCTCGTTTGACGCACAGTTGAAGCTGGAATTTCTGGAACCCGCCGGGCGGGTGTACTCACTGCGCTAGCGAACGTCACGTCGAACGCAGAGGTCGCAAAGAACGCAAAGTAAGACCGAGTACCTTTGCGGCCTTCGCGGCCGTTGCGTTCCAGGCCGGGGTCAGTTCAGTCGAACACCTCCCAGTTTTTGTGGTCGTAGCCCCCTTGGTTCGCTCTCCCCAAATGACTGATACAATAGGAGGTTGCGCCTACTTGAGGACCACTCCCTGTTGTGAAGACTGCCGTTCAGGCTGACGCCCTCGCCACGCACGATCAGGTCTTGACCTCGGCCGAGCGCGTGGCTGCGGACGGCAAATTCCTGCGCGCCGGCGATGAGCGTTTTCTCATCAAAGGCGTCACCTACGGAACGTTTGCGCCCGATGCGCAGGGGTACCAGTTTCCCTCCCCGAGCCGCGTCAGCGAAGACTTCCGGCTGATGGCGAGCCTCGGCATCAATACGGTCCGCACGTATACGCCCCCTCGGCCTGATCTGCTGGACGAAGCGGCACGGCATGGTCTCCGAGTGATGATCGGCCTGCCCTGGTCCCAGCACGTCGCCTTCCTGGACGACCGGACGCTGAAACGCGCGATCCGCCGGGAGACGACGGCAAAAGTGCGCGAGCTCGGCACGCATCCCGCCGTGCTGATGTTTGCGCTCGGCAACGAAATTCCACCGGGAGTCGTGCGGTGGCACGGCAGAGTCCGCGTGGAGCGTTTTCTTCGCCGTCTGTACGAGGAGGCGAAAGCGGCCTCGCCGGCCACGCTCTTCACCTATGTGAACTTCCCTCCGACCGAGTTCCTCGACTTGTCGTTCTTCGACGTGTGCGCGTTCAACGTGTATCTGCATCGCGAGGCCCAGCTGCGGGCCTACATCGCGCGCCTGCAGCACGTGGCCAGCCACAAGCCGCTGCTGCTGGCGGAAGCGGGCGCCGACAGCATCCGCGAAGGCGAGACGGGTCAGGCCCGGCTGACCGCGATGCACGTGCGGGCCGCCTTCGAAGAGGGGGCGTGCGGCGCGATCGCGTTTGCGTGGACCGACGAGTGGTGGCGGGGCGGCCATCCGGTGGACGACTGGAAGTTCGGGCTCGTCGATGGCGATCGCCGGCCGAAATCGGCGGCGACCGCCGTCGCGGCGGCGTTTGCGAACGCGCCGTTTTCGCGCGAGCAGCAGAAGACGTGGCCGATGGTCTCGGCGGTGATCTGCGCGTACAACGCGGCCGACACGCTCGACGACTGCCTCACCTCGCTCGAGCGCCTCACCTATCCCGATTACGAGATCATTCTCGTGAACGACGGATCGCGGGATCGCACCAGCGAGATCGCGCACGGCCATCCGCGCGTGCGCGTGATCGACATTCCGAACCGGGGGCTGAGCGCGGCGCGCAACGTCGGCCTGGCCGCCGCACGGGGCGAGATTGTCGCCTACACCGACGCCGACACGCGTGTCGATCGGGACTGGCTCACGTTCCTGGTCCAGCCCTTCCTCGTCTCGAATGTCGTGGGCTCGGGCGGTCCCAACGTGGTGCCGCCGGACGACTCGCCGATCGCGCAATGCATCGCCCGCGCGCCGGGCGGACCGACGCA